>CAMYLL010000216.1 GCA_947259235.1 uncultured Pseudodesulfovibrio sp.
AGGAGACCGTGCTCGCCCACATGAAGGTCGCGGACAAGGAAGCCGAAGCCATCTGCCTGGACAAGCTGCGCAAGGTCTACATCCCCTCGCCCGAGAAACGGCTGACCCAATACCCCCACGAGTTCTCCGGGGGCATGCGCCAACGCATCGTCATCGCCATATCGCTGCTGACCAGTCCGAACCTGATCATCGCCGACGAGCCGACAACGGCCCTTGACGTGACAATCCAGGCCGAGATCATGGACCTGCTCCTTGAACTGTGCAAAACGGAGAACATGGGCCTGATCCTGATCACCCACGATCTTGCCGTTGTCTCCGAGGTCACCCAGCGCATCGCCGTGCTCTATGCGGGCAAGGTGGTGGAGCTCGGTCCCACCCGCCAGATCATCGACAACCCCCAGCACCCATACACCCAGGGGCTGATCAAGGCTCTGCCGCAGATGGCCGGGGGCAAGAAACGGCTCAACCAGATTCCGGGCATGATGCCCTCACTCCTGGCCATGCCCAAGGGCTGCCCCTTTGAACCGCGCTGCCTGGAACGTGTGGAGAAATGCAAACACGAGATACCCACCCTGTCCGAGGTGGAGAGCGGCACGCAAGTCGCCTGCTTCATGCGCGAAGGAGGCAGATAGCCATGGAACCCATTCTGGAAATCAAGGACATAGACAAGCACTTCGACATCTCCGGCTCCGTGCTCGACCAGATCAAGTTCAGGGGCGGCAAGCTGACGCGGGAGCGGACCGTGGTCAAGGCCGTCAACGGCGTGACCCTGGACGTCCTGCCCGGCGAGACCTTGAGCGTGGTGGGAGAATCCGGCTGCGGCAAGTCCACCCTGGCCCGAACCGTGATGGGGCTCTACCAGCCCAACCGGGGCGAGATTCTCTATCGCGGCAAGCGCATAGACACCCTGAGCGGCTCGGCCATGCTGCCCTACCGCACTCGGATGCAGATGGTCTTCCAGGACCCCTATGCGTCCCTGAACCCGCGCATGACGGTCCGACAGATACTTGAGGAGCCCGTTCGCTTCCACAACCCGTCCCTCAATCGGGATGAGGTCAAGGACAAGGTGGCCGAGATCATGCTCCAGGTGGGCGTAGACCCTGTCTGGGCCAACAACTTCCCCCACGAGTTCTCCGGCGGCCAACGCCAGCGCATCTCCATTGCCCGCGCCCTCGTGGTGGACCCGGAGTTCATCGCCGCAGACGAGCCCATCGCCGCCCTGGACGTCTCCATCCAGGCCCAGATCCTCAACCTGCTCATGGACGCCCAGGAGAAGTTCGGCCTGACATACCTCTTCATCAGCCATGATCTGAGCGTTGTCGAACACATATCCACCCGCGTGGCGGTCATGTACCTGGGCTGCGTCTGCGAGCTGGCCACGGCCAGGGAGCTCTTCACCAGCCCACGCCATCCCTATACCCAGGCGCTGCTTTCGGCCATCCCACGCCTCGGCGGCCGCGAGCGCGGCCACGTCAAGCTCAGCGGCGATGTGCCCACCCCCATCAACCTGCCTTCGGGCTGCGTCTTCCATGGCCGTTGCATGCACGCCAACGAGCGGTGCAAGCGCGAAATCCCGGCCCGGCTCACCCTGGCCAGCGGCTCGGTGGTCGCCTGCCACGCCGTGGAGGAAGGCCGGATCTGATCAGGCCGTGGCCGCATCAATACGTCCAAAGCAAAGGGGACGGCCGCGATTGGCCGTCCCCTTTGTTCATTGAGTCATCAGCGGCCGGGCCGCACGGATCAGAGAATGAGATTCTGACGCAGCTCGTCGAGGATCATCTCCTTGTCAAAGGGCTTGACCAGATAGCAGGTTGCCTGGGTCTGGAAGAAGGCACGGCTGACGTTGACGTTGTCCACCAGCGAGGTGATCATGACCAGCTTGAACAACTCCATCGTGCCCACTTCAAGAGCCGTCTCCCTGGCGCGCATGATCTCGGCGGTCTGATGTCCGTCCATGTCCGGCATGAGGATATCCATCATGACCACGTCATACGGCGTGCCCTCATCGTGGGCCGCCTCGAACAGGGCGACCCCCTCTTTACCGCTGGCCGCACAGTCGCACCGGGCAAAAGGGGCAAGAACCGAGACAAGATAGAGCTGAATGCTCTCGTCGTCATCCACAATAAGAATACGCACCATGAAACTCACTGACCTGCCTGTCCCGGGCCACGCGAGAACCTCGCGGACCGCCCCCGGTCGGCGGCTGCTACAGGTCTATCCCGTATTTTTTGATGGCGGCCATGCCGCCCTGGACGTTGGTGACATCCTTGAACCCATGGGCATCCAATATTATCTGCGCCTCGTATGAACGCGCCCCGGTGTTGCACACCAGAATCACAGGTCTGTCTCTGGGAACCTCGTCGATCCGCTGGCCAAGCTGGCCCTGGGGAATGTTGTTCCACTGGCCGGGATTGCGGGCCACGAATTCACCGGCATCGGCGCTTTCGCGGCAATCGAGGAAGAAGCACGCCCCCTCCTCGCGGTTATCCCACAGCTCCTTGAACCCGTCCGGCCCGACGCCACGGTTGATGCCGCGCAGGACGTTGTCGGCAAGGTTCGCAAGAGAATTGAGGATGTCCATAGCCGAGGAGAACGGCGGCGCATAGGCCATCTCCAGGTTGGAGATGTCGTCCACCGTGGGCTTGTCCTTGATGAGCGCGGCCACGGCGTTGATCCGGCCGACCATGGCATCGCCCGAGCTACCGAAGCCCTGGACGCCGAGCACCCGCCGGGTTCCCTTCTCGACGATCATCTCCAGGGTCATCAGTTCCTTGGTCGGATAGAAATGGGCCCGGTCGAGCTGGATGAGCAGCACCCGGATGGCGTCGAAACCGCTGGCCAGGGCCGTCTCGAGGCTCAGGCCGGTCCCGGCAAGGGAGGTCTCGAAAAGCTTGACCACAAAGGAGCCGACCACACCGTCGAAGCGGGCTTCTCCTCCGGCCAGATTGGTGCCGATGATCCGGCCCTGACGGTTGGCCATGGACCCCAGAGGCAGGAAGAACGGCTGGTCCGTGATCAGATGCTTGACGATGGCGCAGTCGCCGCCGGAGTAGATATCGGGATCACTGGTGCGCAGGTATTCGTCCACCACGATGCCCCCGCGCTCCATGACCTCCAGCCCGGCCTCGCGCGCCAGGTCGGAGACGGGCACGACGCCCGCGGCGATGATCACCGCGTCGGCTTCAAGGGTCCGCTTGTCCGTCACCACGCGGGTCACGCGGCCGTCCTCGCCCTCGATGGCCTTGACCGCCTCGCCGAAATAAAACTCGACCCCATTCTCCTCCATGTGCCTTTGCGCCATGGTGGCCAGGGTCGGGCTCACCAGGCGGGGCATGATCTGATCGGTGATCTCGACCACGCTGGCCTCCACTCCCCACATGTCAGCAAAGGCCTCGGCCATCTCCAGCCCGATGAAACCGGCGCCGATGATGACCGCCTTGCCCACCTCGCCCTTGGAGATGCCCTCGCGAATGCGCGCGGCGTCGTCTGGATTGCAGACATAGTTGACCCCGGCCAGTTCCTCGCCCGGCAGATTGAGACGGCGCGGCGTCGCGCCCGTGGCAATGACGAGCTTGTCGTAATCGATAATCGAGGTCTCGCCGGAGACGACATCGAGCACGTGGACCTGCTTGTTTTCCCGATCGATGCGGGTGGCCCGGGTCTGCGTGCGGACCCGCACCCCCTTGACGTCCTCGAAGAACTCGGGATCGCGGACCATGTGAAAGCTGGTGGTGGACAGCTCGCGAAGCTCGGAGACATCGCCCGACACATAATACGGGATGCCGCATCCGCCGTAGGAGATGAGCGAGCTCTGGTCGATCATGGTCACTGTGGAGCCGGGTTCGAGTCGTTTGAACCTGCAGGCGGCCTTGGGGCCCAGGGCCACGCCGCCTATCACTACGATGTGCTGAGACATGATGAATTCCTTCTCTGCTTCAAGTTCCGGCCGTCCCTCGGCGGTCGGAACCGTTATTTCAAGAACGTGGCGATGCTCCTGCCCAGGCGCTTGATGCCTTCCTCTATCCGGCCTTCGTCGGAGTTGGAGAAGTTCAGGCGCATGGTGTTCTCGCCCGTGCCGTCGACGTAGAAGGGCCGCCCAGGCACAAAGGCGACCTTGTCCTTGATGGCCACGTCAAAGAGGTCCATGGACGAGACGCCCTCGGGCATGGTCGCCCACAGGAACATGCCGCCCTCGGGCTCGATGATGGAGACCTCGGACGGGAAATACCGCTTGATCATCTCGACCATGACGCCGCGCTGGTAGCCGTACCGCTCGCGGATGAGCGCCACGTGAGACTCTATGTCGTTGGTCTCAAGATAGCGGCGCATGATGGACTGGGCCACGGTGCTGGTATGCAGATCGGCGGCCTGCTTGGCGATGACGAGCTTGTCGTAGACTTCCTTCCCGGTCACCAGCCAGCCCAGCCGGAAGCCCGGCGCAGCGATCTTGGAAAATGAGCCGCACAGGATGCCGGGATTCTTACAAAAAGAATAGATGCTCGGCAGATCCTCGCCCATGAAGCGCAGCTCGCCGTAAGGATCGTCCTCAACGAAAAGCACGCCGTACTTGTCGAGCAGCGCTGCCACTGCCTTGCGCTTCTCCAGCGAGTAGGTGACCCCCGAGGGGTTCTGGAAGTTGGGCACGGAGTAGAAGCACTTGGCCCCGTCGCGAAAGGCGGCTTCAAGCTCGTCAAGGTTCGGCCCGTCCGGCTCAAGGGACACGGTGACAAACTCCGGCTCGAACAGCGAGAAGGCCTGAATTGCGCCCAGATAGCCGGGCCGCTCGATGACGATCTTGTCGCCACGGTCTATGAAGACCTTGGCCACCAGATCCAGAATCTGCTGGGAGCCGGTGGTCACCAGGATGGAGTCCGGGTCCACGTCAAGACCGCGAACATCCTTGTACCGCTTGGCGATTATGGCGCGCAGGCCCGCGTCTCCCTCGGTGGTGGAATATTGGAGCGCGGACGCGCCGATCTCCGCGAACACTCCGTGAGCGGCCGTATCCATCGCCGCAACAGGGAACAGCTCCGGGTTGGGCAGTCCTCCGGCAAACGAAATAATCTCGGGATTTGCGGTGACCTTGAGAATCTCGCGAATGAACGAACGGTGAACAGTGCCCATGCGCCGGGCGAATGTATTGGACATTATCTGATTTCCTCCAAAAATGGAGAAATACTCCGAATCGAAACCACTGGCAAGAGCCTCAACCGAACCAAGACCACCGAACTGCA
>CAMYLL010000217.1 GCA_947259235.1 uncultured Pseudodesulfovibrio sp.
AGGATGCCAAGCATCCAGTCCGGGGCCACGGCCATGTCCGGGTGGAACGGGGCGAGGAACTGATAGAAGGCCACGCCCGCCACCGAGGTGACGAAGGTCCCCATGAGGGCGGCCCCGGCCACAGTGTAGACGGGCAGGCCGAACACCGTGACGAAGAACGGCGCGACGATGGAGCCGCCGCCGATGCCGTAAGTGCCGCCGACGATGCCCACCAGGAAGCTCAGGAGAAAGATGCCCTTGGTGTTCACGTCGTGGCGTTCGCCGTAGAAGTCATAGCAGATGTGGTGCAGGTTGAAGGAGATGACCTTGACCGCCGGGAGCGGTTCGCCGTTTCCGGCCTGGCTCCGGTAGCTCTTGACCAGTTCCTGGAACCGCCGTTCGGATTCCGCCTTGCCGTTGTTCGCCTTGCGGGTGAGGTCTCGGATCATCTTGACCCCGATGTAAAGGAGAACGGCTGCTGCGAAGAGCTTGAAGCTGCTCGCGTCGGGGAGCCAGCGCACACGGACCACCGCGCCGATGAGCACCCCCGGCAGGGTTCCCGCCACCACGATCCAGGTCAGCGGCCAGACCATGCGCCCCTCGCGCACATAGCGCAGCACGCCGCTGGGAATGGCCACGATGTTGAAGAGCTGATTGGTGGCGCTGACTGATGGCGAGGTGTAGCCCAGGAAGGACATCTGGAAGGGGAGCAGCAGGAATGCCCCGGATACCCCGCCCATTGATGTGAAAAACGAGACGACAAAGGCCACCAGTGGCGGCAGCCAGGGCGAGACTTCTATACCGGCAACGGGGAAATACATGGGGTGCATCCTCCATCTTGTTTTCTACTGACACGATTGTTACCATAACCGTGTCAGTTGACGCAAGGGGTTTTTATGCAGGCCTTGCGGGCTTGGCAGGAGGCGAGACTCAACGTATACAAGGCAATACGCAAAGGAGCTGAGTAGGCAGATGGAAGAAGTTTTCGAGAAGTTGACCAGGGCATGGGCTCGCAGGAACGAGGGAGCCGTTTCCCGTATCTTCACCGTGCCGGACGACGTCAAGCATCTGGATACCCGGCAGCTGGCCGAGCTGGAAAAGGCCCTGCTCGACTGGGCGGCGCAGGCCCGGCGTCGGGACGTGGCCGCCTCGCGCCGCCGGATTTTGCTGCTCTATCTGGTCATCCGGCACACCGGCGCCCGGTTGGGCGAGGCGTGCGCCTGCGACCCGGTGCGGGACTATCAGGCCGAGGACCGGACGCTAGGACTGGGCCAGGACGGTTCGCGGCGCAGGGTCCCCTTGTCTCAGGCGCTTGCTGACGAGTTGCTGCAGGCCGTGGCGGACGGGGTGCTCGATTCTTCGGTGGAAGCGCCCCTGTGTGTGGATCAGGCGCACCTGCGCCGCAAACTCTACGAAAGGGCGGACGAGTGCGGCCTGCCCAGAGAGCTGGTCAACCCGTCGATCATCCGCCGTTCCAGGGGTATCGAACTGCTGCGCCAGAATGTGCCTTTGCCCGTTGTGCAGCGTGTGCTCGGCCAATCCTCGCCCAACCTGGCCGGTGACTATCTCGATTTTTCCGATGCAGACATGGACGCCACCCTGCGCCGGGTCATGGACAGGGAAAGCCGCCGCACCAGCGCGCGCAACAGTTTCTTCGGCCAGGTGACGCGCATCACGCGGGGAGACATCCAGGCCGAGGTCCGTGTGGCCGCCCTGGACGGCCACGAGGTCACGGCCATCATCACCAACGACAGCCTCGACCGGCTGGGCTTTCGCGAGGGCGGATTCGCCACGGCCGAGGTCAAGGCGCCGTGGGTCATCGTCTGTGCCGACGAGCCGGGGCGCAACAGCGCCTCGAACCAGTTCGCGGGAACCGTTGCCCGCATCTCACAGGGAAAGCTGACCACGGAGATCATCGTCCGCCTGGGCGACGGTCTTGAGGTCTGCGCCATCATCACCGAGGAGAGCCGGCGTGTCCTTGGAATCAGCGAAGGCGACCGCGTACGGGTCATGTTCAATGCCTTTTCGGTCATTCTCAACGCGGAGTAGGGCGGGAGGGGCATCGCTTCCCCTTTACAATGTGCGGCAAGTGTGTATATACAGTCGATCTCAGCGTGACTGGACGCATGAAAATCCTCTCTGCCCTCCCCGGGCAAACGATCAACACCTCGTCCCAGAGCCCTGCAAATACTCCCCGGCGCAGCCGGAAACGACCGCCGTCACGCGCAGTCGTAGCTTTTTTCATCTCACCCTAGGATATTTTGTGACTTTTGATCATTTTTCTTTTGATCGGCGCATCTGCGCCGGCATCACTGCCTGTGGATATTCAACGCCGACCCCCATTCAGACCCTTGCCATCCCCGAGGTCCTCAAGGGCCGCGACGTCATGGGCCTGGCCCAGACCGGCACGGGAAAAACAGCGGCCTTTGCCCTGCCAATCCTGCAGCGTCTGCTCAACTCCGACGCACGCGGCCAGGGACCTGTCCGCACCCTGGTCCTGGCTCCCACCCGCGAGCTCGCCTTGCAGATTCAGGAGAGCTTCGACATCCTGGGCAAGCAGGCGGGTATCCGCAGCGCGGCCGTTTTCGGCGGCGTCGGCTTCAATCCGCAGATCAACGCCGCCCGCAAGGCCACTATCGTGGTCGCCTGTCCCGGACGGCTCGTGGCGTTGCTCCAGCAGGGCGTGCTCAAGTTGGACAGCGTGGACACCCTTGTCCTTGACGAGGCCGACCGCATGCTGGACATGGGCTTCATGCCCGATCTCAAGCGGATCATGTCGCGCCTGCCCGCCAAGCGCCAGAACCTGCTCTTTTCCGCCACCATGCCCGCCGACATCCGCAAGCTGGCCGATACCATCCTCGTGGACCCGGCCCGGGTGCAGGTGTCCAACACCGCTCCGGTTGAGTGCGTGACCCAGGCCTTTTATCCGGTCTCCGACCATCTCAAGGCCGGGCTGCTGGAGGCTCTGCTTCAGTCCGTGGAGCATGAAAGCGTGCTCATCTTCACCCGGACCAAGCATCGGGCCAAGAACCTGGCCAAACGGCTCGGACTGCGCGGACTCAACACCACCTTCCTCCAGGGCAACATGAGCCAGAACCAGCGCCAGCGCGCTCTGGATGGCTTCCGTTGCGGAACCTTCGAGATCATGGTGGCCACGGACATCGCGGCCCGCGGCATCGACTGCGACCGCATCTCCCACGTCATCAACTTTGACGCGCCGGATACGGCCGAGACATACACCCACCGCATAGGCCGGACGGGCCGGGCCGGACGCACCGGCGCCGCACTGAGCCTGATCACCCGTGACGACCATCTCGTGGTGCGCGACATCGAGCGCGTCCTGCGTCGTCGTGTGGATCAGTGCACGGTGGACGGGTTTGATTATGATCAACCCTTCAAGGCTCAGCCGGGCGGCGGCAACAGGGATCGCACCCGTTCCCAGCAGCGCAAGCCCAGCGCCCCCGGCGGACGCAATAGCCGCCCGCAGCGCAGTCGCAGGAGCTCGGCCCGGGCCTCCTAACGGACGCCACGACCGATTCCCGGACCTGCAACAAGCCGGATCAGAATAAAAACAGCCCCGGGCGCGAGTTTCTTCGCGCCCGGGGCGTTGTACTTTGGCGGACACAAGTATACCGTGAGTTCCGCGATACCCCATGCCCGGAAAGAGGAGGGCTTCATGTCGACGGTCGAATCATTTCTCCATGATCTTGAGCAAATACGCACCAACGGGCCGCTGGTGCTCAGCATCACCAACTATGTGGTGGCCAACTCGACGGCCAACGCCCTGCTGGCGTTGGGGGCCTCGCCCCTGATGTCCTATGCCGAGGAGGAGGCCGCCGACCTCGTGGCCATCAGCAACGCCCTGGTCGTCAACATCGGCACTCTGAACTCGCCGGATATCCGAACAATGAACACCGCCTGGCAGGCTGCCGCCGCCAAAGGCATCCCGGTGGTCTTCGATCCGGTGGGTGCGGGCGCGTCCGGCTTGCGGACCGGGACGTCCCTCTCGCTGCTCGGCACGTATTCGCCGACCATAATCAGGGGGAATGGCTCGGAGATAATGACCCTTGCCGGAGAATCCGGTGAGGCCAAGGGGGTGGACAGCACTCGCTCGGCAGACTCGGCCCTGATCGGGGCGCAGGCTCTGGCGCGGGCGCATGGCTGCGTGGTATGCGTCAGCGGCGAGTCAGACGTGGTCACCGATGGGAACCGGGGATTCAGGATATTCGGCGGGCATCCTCTCATGCCTAGAGTCACCGGACTCGGCTGCACGGCCACCGCCATCTGCGCCGCCTTTGCCGCAGTGAACCCGGACCCGGTGGCGGCCACGGTTCATGCGATGGCCGCCATGGCCATGGCAGGCTCGCTTGCCGCCAAGCAGGCGAAAGGGCCTGGAACCTTGCAGCTGCATTTCTATGACGCCCTGTATTCCCTTGATACCGTCGATGCGGGGCGGCTGTTCAAAGTCGTCGCGCTCTAGCCTGTCGGCGCGTGTTGGTGTGCGCCTTGCTATCCGGGCGCGTGATACTTATATGAATTGATGAAGCTGAGTTCGGGGTGGGTATCGAACTTGCAACGTCCAGCTTGTTCCAGAACAGCGTCAAACCCACGACCCCGGTACGGAGGGCTATGATCGATTTCCTTGCGCAACTGGACTATCTGCGCGACGTGCAGCGTACGTTCGGCACAGGACCTTCCCGGCTGGACATGATCAGCGTGTTCGCGAAGATATTGTCAGTGGCAGGCCCCGTGATTCTTTTCATGGCGGCCTGGTACTATAGACACGTCTTCGGGTTCGCCTTTATCCGATTCTTTTCCCGTCTCGTTTCCGGACGCAGCCAGACCATCGTCGAGAACTATCTCGTGACCAAGGGGGTCATGCTCGAGGTCTATCTCTACTCGAACGGTGGTATGGGGACGCTGTTGTGCAACGCACGCATCTCCGCCGTGGTCAACGGCAAGATGAAGCTCGACCTGGTCAACGCACGGCCCACGAGCCTGAAGCTCAAGAACCAGCGAGTGATCTGCGTCTGCAAGCCCTTTGTCTACTCCGGGCGCAGGATCAACGCCTTCATCACACTGGTCGGCCATGTCAGAAAGCGCGGCTCCACCGTCAAGGAGCTTTCGCTGCTGACCCCCATCCGCTATCGGTTCATCATCCGACGCAAGCACGAACGCCAGAGAATAAGCCGCGAGGGAGCTGTCCGCGTCAAGGCATGGGATTC
>CAMYLL010000218.1 GCA_947259235.1 uncultured Pseudodesulfovibrio sp.
TATCAAGGATCTCTTCTCAAAACGAAAGAGGTGGCAATGATGACAATCGTATGTCATGGCGACAGCCTGACCGAGGGTTCCGACCTAAATAAAAACTATACCTGGCCGCGCCTGCGCCAGTCCCTCTACCAGGACGGACGGGCCGAGTTTGCCGAGGCGTCGGAAAGCCTGCATCCCCAGGCAAAAGGGCTGGCCGCCCTGGCCTACATGCAGGGCATCCGGGGACAGGTGGAGTCCGCCCGGCTCTCAGCCCTCATGCGCGACCTGGAGATTCCGCTCATCCCGGTGCTGGTCTCCATGGAGCAGGCGGGCATCGGCGTAGACCTGAACGCCTTTAGCGCGTTCCTGGACGACGTCAGCGCCCAGCTCGACGAGCTGACCCGCTCTATCATCGCCCACGCCGGTGAGCCGTTCAACATCCGCTCCAGCCAGCAACTGGCGGCCATCCTCTTCGACAAGCTCGACATCAAGGAAGGCGGCAAGACGGCCACGGGCCAGCGCTCCACGGCAAACCAGGTGCTTGAGGGCATCCGGGGCCGCCATCCCATCGTGGAGGACATCCTTGAATACCGCATGCTTGAAAAGCTGCGCTCCACCTACCTGGAACCGCTGCCCAAACTGGTGGACGAGGGCTCGCGCCTGCATACCCATTTCAACCAGCTGGCCACGACCACCGGGCGGCTCTCAAGCTCCCGACCGAACCTCCAGAACATCCCCATCAGGGGCAAGTACGGCCCGCGCATGCGCGCCTGCTTCACCGCCGGACCGGGCAACCTGCTGGCCGCCGCGGACTATTCGCAGATCGAGCTGCGCGTGCTGGCCCATTTCTCAAAGGACCCGGCGCTCCTCGACGCCTTCCGCAACGACGAGGACATCCACACCCGGACCGCCGCCCTGCTCACGGACAAGCCGTCCCGGGACGTGCAGCCCGACGAGCGGCGCAACGCCAAGACCATCAACTTCGGCCTGATCTACGGCATGGGGCCGCAAAAACTGGCCCGGGAGCTGGACATCACGGTCAACCAGGCCAAGGAATTCACCGAGCGCTACTTCGAGAAGCTCACCACCCTCAAGGCCTACTACGACACCATCGTCAAGGACGCCGAATCCAACGGGTTCGTGACCACCCTGGCCGGACGCCACAGGCTCCTGCCCGAGCTGCACTCGCGCAACAACCAGATGGCCTCCCAGGCCAAGCGGCAGGCCGTGAACACCGTCATTCAAGGCTCGGCGGCGGACATCATCAAGATGGCCATGGTCGCGGCCCACAAGGACAAGGAGCTGGCGGCCCTGGGCGCGCGGGTCATCCTCCAGGTGCATGATGAACTCATCGTCGAAGCGCCCGAGGCGTCCATCTCGGCGGCCGGAGAACGCCTCAAGGCCATCATGCAGACCACGGCGGACCTGGACGTCCCCCTCAAGGTGGACCTGGGCATCGGCAAAAACTGGGCCGACGCCCACTAGACGCCGCCCTCAGCACAGGAAATACGAAGGCCGTCCCCCCTCAGGGGGGACGGCCTTTCTCTTATCCTATTGTCGGGGAAGAACTACATGAAGGCGCTCCAGAGCATCTTGGTTCCCACGCCGAAGAGCAGGATGGCGAAGATCTTCTTGAGCTTGTCCACGGGCAGGCTGTGGGCCAGCTTCGCGCCCAGGGGAGCGGTGAGCACGCTCATGGAGATGATGCCCAGGAAGGCCGGGATGTAGACGTAGCCGACATGCGGTCCGGGGATGCCCTGCACGCTCCAGCCGCTGATGACGAAGCCGGTGGTGCCGGACAGGGCGATTGGCAGGCCCACCGCCGCCGCCGTGGCGATGGCCGCGTGCATGGTCTGGTTGCACCAGGAAAGGAAGGGCACTGTCAGCGTTCCCCCGCCGATGCCCACCAGGGCGGAGAAGATCCCGATGCCCGTACCCGCCGCGGTGGTTCCTGTCAGGCCGGGCAGCTCGCGGTTGGGCTTGGGCTTGATGTTCAGGAGCATCTGGGTGGCGACATAGTATAGGAAGAAGCCGAAGAACGCCTTGAGAAACCCGGTGGGCAACTGCGCCGCGATGACCGCGCCCAGGTAAGTGCCAAGGATGATTCCCGGCGCCAGCCGCCAGAAGGCGGTGTAGTTGATGGCCCCGCGCTTGTGATGGGCGCGCATGCTCGAAAGGGAGGTGAAGATGATGGTGGCCAGCGACGTTCCCAGGGCGATGTGCTGGATATGAACCTCGGGGAAGTTCTGCCACTCGAAGGCGATGTTGAGCATGGGCACGATGACCAGCCCGCCGCCGATGCCGAGCAGCCCGGCGAGCACCCCGGCAAAGGCGCCCAATACTATATAGAGGAGATATGTCGTCAGCATGTGTCCTTCCAGCCCGCGTCACATGGCGGGTGATGTTTTCTGGTTGCGACGCGCCGATTATCCGGCGTAGAGCACGCGGGACGTGACCGAGGCGATGTCCGCCGAGCCGGTCAGGACCATGGCCTGGGTCAGCTGCGCCTTGAGCGCTGCCATGTACTTCTCGACTCCCTGGCCCAGCCCGCCGATGGCGGCCACGGACACCGGACGGCCGATCATGACCGCGTCCGCACCCAGGGCGACCATCTTGAGGACGTCCGCACCGTCGCGCACGCCGCCGTCAACGAGGATCGCCAGACGCCCCTTGGCCGCAGCGGCCACTGCGGGCAACACCTCGGCCGTGCCGGGAGTATGATCGAGCACCCGCCCGCCGTGATTGGAGACGACGATGGCATCGGCCCCCACCTGTGCGGCCAGGGCGGCCTCGTCCGGGGTCATCACTCCCTTGAGAATGAATTTCGCGCCCCAGCCGTGGACCGTGGCGATGATTGCCTCCAGCTCCTCCGGGGTCTTGGGCGACACGGGACGGCCCATCTGGCGCAGGGTGATCAGCCCGGCCGCGTCCACGTCCATGCCGAAGACGGAACAGCCCGTAGCCCGCGCCTTTTCCAGCTTCTCGCCCAGCTCGCCGCCCTCCCAGGGCTTGATGAACGGGATGCCGTGGCCGCTGTTGGCGGTGATGGCCGCAAAGCCGGACTCGTGGATGACCGGAGGCACGCCGTCACCAGTGCAGCCGATAACGCCGGACGACTTGCAACCGCTCACCACGGCGTCGATGTAGTCTTCCTCGCTCACCTTGCCGCCCATGTTGAAGGACACGCCGCCGATGGGCGCGGCCAGCACGGGCATGGAAAGATCGAATCCGAGCAGGGACGTTGCGGTGTCCGGCTCGGTGACGCCGTGCAGCAGGCGCATGTTCAGCCTGACCGAGGCCAGGGCCGTGACGTTGTTCTTGAACGAGGCGGCGGTTCCAAGCCCGCCCATGCCGGGCACTTCGCCGGCGCACGCCCTGCCGTCGCACACCTTGCACACACGGCAGTATCCCTGCATCAACTCCCTCGCCTTGTCCCGCGTATCCTTCATACAACCTCCGATTTGACCGCCCGGGGCTGACTGCCCCCGGCGAATACTATGTCTTCAATCTCTTCAAGATGCTCGCGCATGGCCTTCTCGGCCAGCATGACGTGGCCGTTCCTGACGGCTTCGACAATGGCCCGATGGGCGGCCAGAGACGCCGCCTGCCGTTCGGGCGATTGCAGGACGTCCACCCGGCTCTGGGTGAAGTCCTCGTGCAACACCTTGACCATGTCGCACAAAATTGCGTTGCCCGACGCCTCGGCCAGCAGGCCATGCAGCCGCTGATCGGCGTCGGCCGCCGGTTTTCCGCCCCTTACGGCCCGCTCCTGCTCGGCCAGCACGCCGTCCATGCGCTCCACGTCGAGGGGCGAGGCGTTGCGCGCGGCAAGGGCCGCTATCTCCGGCTCGATGAGCTTGCGCACCTCGAAGATGTCCCGCAGGCCGGGCCGCCCGCGCAGGATCGCCCCGGCCAAAGTGGAGGCGAAGCGTCCGTCCGCGACCTCGCGCACGAAATTCCCCGCGCCCTGGCGACTCTCAACCAGGTCATTCTCGACCAGGGCCTTGATCGCCTCGCGCACGGTGTTGCGCGACACGGCGAACATCTCGGCCAGGGTCCGCTCGGCCGGGAGCCTGTCGCCGGGACGCAGCGCACCGCGGTCGATCATGCCCCTGATCTGGTGCACGATGTCTTCGTAGATGCCGCGTTTGCTGACCGGTTTGATCTCCATGTTCCCCCGTCCTGCCAGGACTCGCACAAATTGGTTGGACCACTGATCCGGTTAGACCAATCTATTCGCGCGGTCAAGCCCGCTTTCGTCGCGATTCAACCAGAAAGAACGGGCGCACTGACGACTCACCCAGCATGATATTTTTCCGCCCGGCCTTGACTTTGGACCGCCGTGCGTCGAGCATGACGCATCGAAAATCCACCAGCAGCGCGAGGTGCGGAACACATCATGCCCACGGACATCCTCATCGTCTCCCTGATACTTCTGGTTGCCGTCGCTTTGTTTGTTTCCGAAAAACTGCCTGTGGACCTCACGGCCCTGGGGATCATGGTAGCACTCATGGTGACAGGTCAGTTGACCCCGGCCGAGGCCGTGGCCGGATTCGCCAACCCCGCCCCGCTGGCCGTGGGAGCGCTGTTCGTGGTCAGCCGGGGGATGGTGCGTACCGGCGCGCTCACCTTCGTCACCCGGCTGACCATCGCCTACACCAAAGGCAAGGGGTCCCGCCTGCTCCTGCTCAGCCTGGTGATGGTGGGCACTCTCTCGGCCTTCATGAACAACACCCCGGTGGTGGTCCTGTTCATGTCCATCACCATGGCCGTGTGCGTGCGCTACGGCCTCGCGCCGTCCAAGTTCCTCATCCCCCTGTCCTATATCTCCATCCTGGCCGGAACCTGCACCCTCATCGGCACGTCCACCAACATCCTGGTCAGCGACGTGGCCGCCGGGCTGGGCAATCCGCCCATCGGCATGTTCGAGCTGTCCGTGCTCGGCGTGCCCATAGCCCTGGTGGGCGGCGCGTTCATATTCTTCTTTGCCGACACCCTCATGCCCACGCATTCCTCCCCGGCCACGGACGCGGGCGACGCCTCCGGGCTCTACCTGTCCGAGCTGGTCATCACCGAGCAAAGCGCCCTGGTCGATGCAGCCCCCGCGCCGAACCTCGGCCCGGACTATCCCGAGGTGAAAGTGTACGAAGTCTTCCGCAAGGGACGCGTCATCGAACCGGGGCGCGGACGCCACCT
>CAMYLL010000219.1 GCA_947259235.1 uncultured Pseudodesulfovibrio sp.
AACGAGATCCGGCCGCGCCTCGCAGTCAGGGCCGTCAGACCGACGCTTTTCCTCCCCCCTATTCAACGCTCGCAAATGCATAGTCGGCATAGTCCGCTCCCGGCTAGGGTTCCACGGTGTTCCACAGGGTCGGCGTCATGGGGCTGAGGTCTTTGCTCCGCGCATGAATATCAAGGTGGATCAACCCGAGCTGCGCCGTATCCAGATCGGGAAACGCGTCGCACTCGCGCAAGTCGATGTTCAGGCAGTAGGTTCCACACTTGTGGCAGGCCTCGATCCGTTCGTGCTTCACGTCGTCCTTGAAGAAGACTTCGCGGCTCTCGTTCTCGTCATTGCCGCACGCCGCGCAGGCATTGCGTTTGAAGCGCCAGTCGTGCCCGCACAGGGAACAGTGAAGATACTTCTTGCCCCCGCCGCCCACCAGATGGTCCAGGTCCGTGACCTCTCTGGGCGACAGCTGCGAGATGGACGGCGTCGAGCCGCACACAGGGCAGTTTCCCTGGTCCCACGAGTTGTCGGAAAGGGACTCGCCCAGGCTGCGGGCCACGGCGGAAAGGACTGGGGAGCAAACGTTCTCTGAAACATACAGCAGGACAGTATCCGGTATTGCGCCCCACTGCTTGGAGGTGTTCTCAAAGTGTTTCCAGTTACCGTCGATCCGAGCCTGGACAAGCCCCAGAACATGTTCGGGATCCCGTAAAAAATCATCCAGGGCACTGCGTTGTGCGTCGTCGAGTCCAAGGGATTCGGCCAGCATCGGCAGCAGTGCCATTGCAGTCTTTGCAAACTCCGCCTTCCACATGGAAAGGTCGCATCCGGCGAGAATCGGGATGCCGGCAGACAGCTTTGCCCCGTCCACCTCGGGCTTTGCCAGGCGCGCATCGTCCAGGCCGTCACGCAGGCTGGCCCGCAACAGGAATAATGGGCCGAAGCGCCGGGCAAGGTCGCCATAGGCCGGGACACGTTTCTCGATGCTCTCAAGGGTCGCCTCGACAGCGTTCCGGGCAGGGGCCGATTTCATGATATGCTCCGTGAATCTCCTGGGGGACCGGGCTGGCGGCCTGTGACCGTCAACCCGGCCCCTTGCAGGAGTGGTGGTGTTCTGTTCTATGCCTTGGCCATTGCCTTGAAGGGTCTGGCCAGGGTCGCAAGGAACTGCTTCTTCGTCATGGGACCGATGGAGGACTGGGCGACGGAGTACGTGTGGTAGTACTCCGGATCATCGATCAAAAGATAGATGACGTTGACGTCTTCCGGGTCGGCAAGCTGTGCCTTGGGCCATTTCTCCTTCAGCAGGGCCAGTCGTTTTTCCGCGAGCTTGAGCATGTCGGCTCGCTCGCCGAACTGCATCGTGCCTGTGGGGCAGACCTTGACGCAGGCGGGCAGCAGCCCGCTGTGAACGCGGTCATTGCACATGGTGCATTTGGTCAGCAGTCCGGTGGCCTCGTTGCGCCGCGGGATGTCATAAGGGCAGGCCTCGCGGATCTCCTCGAACTCCTCCGCAGAGAAGGCCTTGGTCTTGTCCGTGTAGAGCACGGCCCCGGTTTTCTCATCCTGAAGGATGGCGCCTTCGCGGTAGACGTCGCCCATTTCCTTGCAGGGGGGCACGTCGCAGTGGCGGCATTGGTCCGGGAAGAAATTCCAGCGGACCACACCGTTATCCAGGTGCTCGGTGAAGCGCACCAGTTTGTAGTTGTTGGGGTTCAGATCCGGCGGATTCTGATGAGTCCCCAGTTGCCTGGTCTTGTTTGCCGGCAGCTCGTGCCATTCCTTGCACGCTATCTGGCAACCGCGACAGGCGGTGCAGCGGGATGTATCAATCAAAAACGTCTTGGGCATGACGGTCTCCTTGTTGTCCCCGGGCGGCGGGCCCGCCCGGGGTTCTCATTAGGTTGCGAGCTCTGTGAGCTTGTCGGCCTTGCGAATGTTCACGCAGCAGGCTTTGTACTCCGGGATCGTCGTGTTCGGATCGCCGACCGAGGGCGTGAGCCTGTTGGTGGCGTCTCCGGTTCCCGGCGTCGTCCAGCCGAAGCAGAACGGCATGCCTATTTCGTGAATCATCCGACCGTGAACCTTGAGGGGACGCATGCGGATCGTGACCATGGCGATGGCTTCGACGCGGCCACGGGCACTCTCGACAATGACGCCGTCGCCGTTCTTGATGCCCTTCTCCTTTGCCAGCTCGGGACTCATCTCCACATACTGCTGGGGCTCGGCCTCAAGCAGGTTGGGGATGTTTCTCGTCTCGCCGCCGCCGCACCAGTGTTCCGTCAGACTGTAAGTCGTCAGGACAATGGGGTACTTGGGGTCGGCGGGCCGGGCCAACTGGTCCATGTCGCTGGACACGAACTTGTAGACCGGACTGCTCAGCTGCTTGGAGAACAGGTTGCTGTCCACCGGTGTTTCAACCGGCTCGTAGTGTTCGGAGAACGGTCCGTCCTGACGTCCTGGGCCGTATATCTGCCCCACGCCGTGCTTGGACATGATGAACGGGAGGCGTCCCTTGCCGGTGGCCATGGGCGGCCATCCGCCATCGGGCACGTCGCCCACCCATTTGTCGTCCTTCCATTCGATGACGGCCTTGGCCGGGTTATACGGCTTGCCGTTGAGGTCCACCGAGGCGCGATTGTAGAGGATGCGCCGGTTGACCGGCCAGCACCACGCCCAGTTGGGATACAGCCCGATGTTTTCCTGCATCGGCGTCTGCTTGGTGCTCCGGCGTTTGGCCTTGTTTCCGTCCTCTTCGGTATAGCTGCCCGCGTAGAGCCAGTTCAGGGAGCTGGTGGATCCGTCATCCGCAAGAGCCGTGAAGGAAGGAACCTGCTGGCCCTTCTTGTACTTCCTGCCCTTGATCTCCGTGTCACGGGTAAAGCGTCCGTTGATGCGGGCGCACAGGTCTTCCGGGTCGTACTTCTCGGGATAATCGAGCATGGTCACGGCCTCGGGGAGCGTCCCGCCTTCCTTCCTGTAGAGGGCCTGGAGGCGCGTCATGAAACCGCAGAACATGTCGCCGAAGGGCTTTGCCTCGAAGGCGGGCTTGATGGCCTCATAGTGCCACAGCAGCCAGCGTCCGGAGTTGGTCACCGAGCCTTCCTTTTCCAGCCTGTGGGCGGAGGGAAGCAGGAACACCTCGGTCTTGACCTTCTTGGGATCGACGCCGGGGCGGTGCCAGTTGTCCGTAGTCTCCGAATGGTGCAGCTCGGATGTCACCAGCCACTCCAGGTTGTCCAGCGCCTTCCTGACCTTGTTGGTGTTGGGCACGCTGTTCATGGGGTTGAGGCCGATGATGATGCCGCCCCGTATCTTGTTCTGATACATGCGATCGAAGAGGAACATGTAGGAGTAATCCTCACCCTTCTCGATCTTGGGAAGCAGCTCGTAGCAGAAGCCGTTTTCCGGGGTGGCGTTGTCGCCGAACCATGCCTTGAGCAGACTGGCGAAGTACTTGGGCTTGTGCTGCCACCAGTTGGCCGACTGCGGATCATTGCTGACCGGGGTGTTGGCCTTGTTGTACTGCTCGAAGGTCTGCCACTCGTTGTGCGGCATGGCCATGTAGCCGGGGATGATGTGGTACAGCAGCGTGTGGTCGGTGGAGCCCTGAACGTTGGGCTCGCCGCGCAGGGCGTTGATGCCGCCGCCCGCCACGCCGATATTGCCCAGCAGGAGCTGGATGATGCCTGCGGAACGGATGTTCTGCACGCCCACGGTGTGCTGCGTCCACCCCAGGGCGTACATGATGGTCCCGGCCTTGTCGGCCTTGCCCGTGGCCGCGAAGGTCTTAAAGACCTTCAACAGGTTTTCGGCGGAGACACCTGTGGTGGACGATGCGTTGTCGATGCTGTAGCGCGAATAGTGCTTCTTCATGAGCTGGAAAACGCACCGGGGGTCCTTCAGGCTCTTGTCGCGCCTGGGGACTCCGTTGGCGTCCATCTCGAAGTTCCACTTGCTCTTGTCATACTTGCGGGTCTTGGGGTCATAGCCCGAGAAAAGGCCGTCCTTGAACCCGTAGTCCTTGCCCACGATGAGCGAGGCGTTGGTGTACTCGACCACGTATTCCTTAAAATACGCGTCGTTTTCCAGGATGTAGTTGATCATGCCTCCGAGGAAGGCGATATCCGTACCGGAACGCAGGGGGACATGGAAGTCGGAACGCGCGGAAGTACGCGAGAACTTCGGGTCCACGTGCATGACGGTGGCGCCCTTGTCCTTGGCCTGCAAAACCCACTTGAAGGATATGGGATGGTGTTCGGCAGCATTGCTGCCCATTATGAGGATTGAATCGGCATTCTTGATGTCGATCCAGTGGTTGGTCATCGCACCGCGTCCAAACGACTCTCCCAGAGCCGCTACAGTTGCGCTGTGTCAGATCCTTGCCTGGTGGTCCATGTGGACGACACCCAGGCCGCGCATCGCCTGATGGGCGATGGCACATTCCTCGTTGCCCGCATGGGACGTGCCCAGCAGGAACATGGATTCGAGACGGTTGACCGTGTCACCCTTCTCGTTCTTGAGAATGAGGTCCTTGTCGCGGGTGTCCTTGATGCGCCGGGCGATGCGGTCGAGCATCCAGTCCCAGCTCTTCTCTTCCCACTTGTCGCTGTAGGGAGCGCGGTACAGGGGCTTTTGCAGCCGATGATGGCTGGTGGTCATGCTGAGCATGGCCGCACCCTTGGCGCACAGCGAGCCTTCGTTGATGGGATAGTCGGGATCACCTTCGGTGCTGACGAGCTTGCCGCCCTTCACGCTTCCGATGATGTGACAACTGACCGAGCAGAACGGGCAGACGGTCACAACCTCTTTCGCACCGGAGATCTTGATCTCCGCGGCATAGGCCTTGACCGGAGTGAGACTCACTCCGAGCTGCCCGAGGGTGAGACACGCCGCTCCAGAGCCTGCGAGCTTCATAAAGCGCCGGCGGTCCAATTTCATATCCTAAGCCTCCTTGATCTGTGCCGCGCTACTCCGCGCCCGGCAGTGTTGGGTCACAAAAATGTACCATCTGAGCACTGCAAGTGTAGCATGAAGTTCAACAATTTCAACATGTTATATTTAACACATTGCAAGCCGCGTCGATCCGGTCATTCAAATTTGTTCAGAGAAAAAGTGAGAAAGTCCTCGCTTTTGGACAGAGCGAAACGCTC
>CAMYLL010000220.1 GCA_947259235.1 uncultured Pseudodesulfovibrio sp.
AGAAGAAAAGGGGGCGCCGGTTCTCCGGCGCACCCTTTGTTGTGTCATGTTTTCTCGTGGCTATCAGGCTTTGGCCAGGGGCCAGACTTCCTCGATCCTGTCGATGGTCTTGATGACGATCCGCTTGCGCAGCTCGTCGGGGATGTCGGCAAGGTCCTTCTTGTTCTGGGCCGGGATGAGGACCTTCTTCATGCCCCGGGAGACAGCGGCCAGGATCTTTTCCTTGATGCCGCCCACGGGCAGCACGCGGCCGCGCAGGCTGATCTCGCCGGTCATGGCCACGTCCGCGCTGACCGGGGTGTCGGTCAGGGCCGAGATCAGGGCCGTGACCAGGGTAACGCCGGCGGACGGGCCGTCCTTGGGCGTGGCACCGGCCGGGACATGGACGTGGATGTCCAGTTTCTCGTTGAACTTCGGGTCTATGCCGTAGGTATCGGCATGGGCGCGGGCGATGGACAGGGCGGCCTGGGCCGATTCCTTCATGACGTCGCCGAGCTTGCCCGTAAGGATGAGCTGGCCCTTGCCGGGCATGGTGGTCACCTCGATATGCAGCATCTCGCCGCCCACCGGGGTCCAGGCGAGGCCCACTGCCACACCCGGAGGCAGGCTGGTTTCCTTTTCGTCGTCCAGGAAGTGCGGCGGGCCGAGCAGGGTGTAGAGGTTGGAGGCCGTGATCTTGAACGGTCCCTTCTCGCCCTCGGCCTTCTTGCGCGCCATCTTGCGGCACAGCGTGCCTATCTCGCGCTCCACGTTGCGCAGCCCCGCCTCGCGGGTATACTCGCGCACCACCTTGGCCACCAGTTTGTCACTGATGGAGAGTTCGTCTTCCTTGAGCCCGTTGTCGCGGATCTGCCTGGGGATGATGTAGCGCCGGGTGATGGCGGTTTTTTCCTGCTCGGTGTAGCCCGGGATGCGGATGACTTCCATGCGGTCGCGCAGGGGGCCGGGGATGGAGTCGAGCATGTTGGCCGTGCATATGAACATGACCTTGGAGAGGTCAAAGGGCACGTTCAGGTAGTAATCGGTGAAGGAGAAGTTCTGTTCCGGGTCCAGCACCTCGAGCAGGGCGGAGGACGGGTCGCCCCGGAAGTCCGAGCCGAGCTTGTCTATCTCGTCGAGCATGATGACCGGGTTGCGCGTGCCGCACTGCTTGATGGCCTGGATGATGCGGCCGGGCATGGCGCCGATGTAGGTGCGCCGGTGGCCGCGAATCTCTGCCTCGTCGCGCATGCCGCCCAGGGACATGCGGTGGAACTTGCGTCCCAGGCTGCGCGCGATGGAGCGGCCAAGGGAGGTCTTGCCCACGCCGGGAGGCCCGGCGAAGCAGAGGATCGGCCCCTTCATCCTGGTATTGAGCTTGCGCACGCTCAGGTATTCGAGGATGCGCTCCTTGACCTTTTCCAGATCATAGTGATCGTCGTTGAGAATCTTTTCGGCCAGCTTGATGTCCAGGCGGTCGCGGGAGAGTTTCTTCCACGGCAGTTCGATCATCCAGTCGAGGTAGGTGCGGATGACCGTGGCCTCGCTGGATTCGGCGTGCATGGTCTCCAGACGGCGCAGCTGCTTGTACGTCTCTTTCATGACGTCCTTGGGCATGCCGGACTTGGCAAGCCCCTTCCTGAGCTCCTCCATCTCCTCGCTTTCGTCGCCGTCGTCGCCGAGCTCGCGCTTGATGGCCTTGAGCTGCTCGCGCAGGTAGAAGTCGCGCTGGGCCTTGTCCATGCCTTCCTTGGCCATGGTCTGAATCTTGTTCTGCATGCTGGCCACTTCCACTTCCTTGAGCAGCTGGCTGTTGACCAGCTCCAGACGGATGATGGGGTCGTGGCATTCGAGAATCTTCTGGGCGGCGTCGACCTTCATGCGCAGGTTGCTGGCGATGAGGTCTGCCAGGCGGCCGGGCTCGTTGACGTTGTTGAGCACGCTCATGATGTCCTGGGACGAGATGCCGCGCAGGGAGAGGATGCGCTCGCTCTGCTCGCGGGATGAGCGGATGAGGGCTTCCTGCTCGCTGGTCAGGGTTCCGACCTCGGGCTCCATGAGCGGTTCAAGTTCGGCGATGTGGTAGGGGTCGCTCGAAGTGAAGCGCTTGACCCGTGCGCGTGCCAGTCCCTGGACCAGCACCTTGAGCCTGCCGTCGGGCATCTTGAGCATGCGCATGATCATGCCCACTGTGCCGGTGGTGTAGAGCTCATCCGGGGCCGGGTCGTCCACGGTCTCGTCCTTCTGGGTCAGGATGAGAATGTAGCGGTCGCCGGCAAGGGCCGCGTCCACGGCCTTGACGGACTTCTCCCGGCCGACGAAAAGCGGCAGGATCATGTAGTTGAAGACCACGATGTCGCGCACGGCGAGCACGGGCAGCACCTGGGGGATGTCGCCGGGACCGGGGCCGGGCATGTCGTCGCCGCCAAAGAGGTTTGCCGTGGCGGGGTTGCCCGTCAGGGCCTCGATGATGTCCGGCAGCTCCTCGGAGTCCTTCTTGCTGGCTCCGGGCTTCTTATCCGGCGATTTCTGCTCGTCTATGTCAGGCGTGATGCGCCTGATTCTCGTCGGTTTTACCGGCGATTTCTTTTTTTTCTTGCTCAAGGGTGTATCCTTTGATTGCTGTGGAAATGGCGTGTCTCAACCCAAATAAGTCGTCATTTTGGCTTGGCAAGGTTCGTTTTTTCGTAAAATTCCGTTTTCAGGTCCGCACCTCGAAGCGGGGAATGACGGTCTCGGGCTCGCGCCAGAGGACGTCAACGCTGGTCACCCTGGCAAGAGGCGGTCCCATGTACAACCGCTCGATGAACCGCTTGAGGGCGGCCTCATCTCCCTGGGCGAGGGCTTCGACCGTGCCGTCGCTGCGGTTGCGCACCCATCCCGCGAGGTTCAGCTCCCGCGCCATGTCCGCGGTCCAGGCGCGAAACCAGACCCCTTGAACCATGCCGTGAACCGTGCAGTGCGTCTCTTTCATCACAGCCGTCCGTGTTCGTTGAAGCTGTAGTAGTCATGATCCGTGACGATGATGTGGTCCAGGACTCTGATGTCCAGCCCCATTGCCGTCTCGCGAATCTTCTGAGTCAGTGCCACATCCTCCATGGACGGGGCGGGATCGCCGCCGGGATGGTTGTGGGCCAGGATCAGGGCCGAGGCCTCCAGGCGGAGCGCCGTGGCCATGATCTCCCGCGGGAAGACCGGCGTGGCGTTGACCGTGCCCTTGCTCACCTGTTCCCAGGCGATGACCCGGTTCTTCGAGTCCATGAACGCGGCCCAGAATTCTTCCACTCCCTTGCTGCCGATGCGGGCCATGGCCGCCCGGGCCACGTCCGCCGGGTCCGACAGGGGCGCTCCGCTGCGGGTTCTGGCCTCGCCCATGCGGGCAAAAAGCTCCTGCATCAGCGCCCAGTGGGAAACCACCGCCGGGCCGATGCCGCTGACGGCCTCCAGCTGGTCCGCCCGCGCCATGAGCACGTCCTTCAAAGAGCCGAACCGCGTTATCATCAGCTTTGCCAGGGGCTTGGTGTCCCGGCGCGGAATGACGGCGGCCAGGGCCAGCTCCAGGATCTCGTAGTCGGCCAGGGCGCGTCCGTCGCGCAGGAGTTTCTCCTTGAGCCGCTGGCGATGGCCGAGATAATGCGGTTTTTCCGTCTCTTTCATAGCGTCAATGTCAAGCTGGGGGGTATTATATCGGGCAGATTATAACATCGGCATCAGTAGCGGCGGGCCTGTTCCCGGGGCTGGAACAGGTCGATCAGCCCGGCCACCAGCACGTCGAGGACTTCCTCGTGGTGGCGCGCGCCGGTCTTGACGCTCATCTCGGACTCCAGGGCCAGATCAATCATCCGGGCCACGCCCGTCCGGCCCAGGCGGTGGGCCACCTGGGTCTTGAGCTTCTTGACGTAGGGGTGGGCCTTGACCTTGTCCTCCTCGCCGTTTGCCAGCATCCAGTACATGCGCGCCTGGCTGGCCAGATAGCCGATGAGGATGAAGAGCATCCTGTCCTGGGATTTCTTGAGGTGGTCGCCCAGCACCCGCTTCCACACGGCGGCCTCGGCCCCGCGTTTGCCCAGGGCGTCCATGAGGTCGAAGAACTCCATCTCGCCCACCGGAGCCACCAGCTCCACGTGCTCCCGGCGCACGGTCTTTGCGTCGCCCGCAGCCAGCTCGATCTTGTCCAGCTCCAGGCCGGCGGCCACGGCGTCGGCGGGCAGGGCCAGTATCAGGGCGCGGTCGATCCCCTTTTCAAAGGTCATCCCGCGTTCCCTGGCCCATGTCCTGACAAAGTCGCCCAGGGTGTTCTGGTCCAGGCCGGGGGATTCCCATACCCATCCCTCGTCGCGGGCTTTCTTGTAGATGGCCCGGCGCGAGAGGGTGGCGGGGATGGGTGGCTTTTTGCCCTTCCATTCCCCTTCCAGACAGAAGATCGGAAAGATGTCGCCTGAGAGCCCCTTGACCCCGGCGTCGAGCTTGTCCCAGTGCTCCGCCTTGAGAGTGTGGGCCCGGCGGATGATCAGGGCCTTGGGCTGTGGAAAGAGGCTCTTGATGGTCAGGTCCGTCCAGAAGACGGCCGGGAGCGGCTCGTCGTCATCGCCCCAGAAGGGCTTGACCTCCCAGCCCTGCTGGCCGGACGCGCCAAGGCGCTGGTCGATCTGCGACTTGATCAGCTGCGGGTCGGGGCAGACGAGGATGAGGTATCTGGCTCGGTTCATGCGTGCTTTGCCTGGATGTTTCGGGTGGCGTTTGGGCCGTGGCCGGGCGTCAGTAGTTTTCGGACATGCGGTCGGCCAGTCTGCGGATGGCCAGACGGGTGACTTCGCTGTCCGCCTCGGCCTCCTGGCCGGAGAAGAAGGGCCAGCTCTGGCTCATCTCGCCGGAGCTCCAGATGGTGTGCCCGTCCGTGGCCGAGGTGACCGTGGCACTGAAGGAGAATATGGCGCTGGAGCGCAGGGTCTGCTCGCGGGAGCCTTCCACCGCAGTGGGCCGGTAGTACTTGATGATCTTAAGCTCGATGAGGGAATCGGCACGGGACTGGTTGTCTGTCCAGGTCACGGTTCCGCGCCGGGTCAGCTCGTCGCGCAGCAGCATGCGCAGGCGCGGTTCGAGCCACGACAGGGTGGTGGGGTTGTCCACGCCTGAGATGGACATGACCCGGTACTCGG
>CAMYLL010000221.1 GCA_947259235.1 uncultured Pseudodesulfovibrio sp.
TACCTTGTTAACGGGCTAAATGAGTCATCATCTAGTCTTCATTTACAAACGCTCGGACCGACTCCATTCCATTGTGATTTTTACTTTTATAGGGGGCTGAATGGAGAAAAAATTTGCATCGGTGATGGACTGTACTGCGAACACACGAAAGATTACTACAACGATGCAGTTAATATATACTACGACGAAGAATCATACAGATCAGACTTCGAAGCACTGTATAGAATATGTGATGTTTTAGGATGTCAACTTGAGTTGTACTACTATGCAGTTCATGAAAACAACAAATATGTCAGTGAATGGATTGGCACATATAATGAGTGCATTGAAATAGCTCGCTCAGACACGAAGATGTATCAATTTATGAATACAATAAAACAGTCTGGCAGCCTAAACAGACTTATGACACAAGTACTAGAGATAGAAATTGATTATAAACAGGCAAAGAGTACTGTTCTAAGTAAGATTGAAGAAAATCAAAGAAGATTTCATATCATCTTCAAAAATAGAATAATAAATGAAATAGACGGCGAAAACTCGTACGATATTGCAGTGCTGAAACAATATATTCTATCCCTCAAGGAATGGCGTGACCAACGATTCGCCTGGCTCATCAATGCTGCTGTTGCACTAAGCGCAGGTTTAGTTGGTGCCCTTGCAACATGGGTGCTGTCCATAAACGCTTCCCATTAGAGGGATTCCACTCGCCGTCACGGAATGTCTCAATTTTCAGAACGCTCAACAATTTTGCCCACTGCAACGATCAATCAATCTAGAGTATACTTATCTTGGACAATCGCAATAGGCTGAATAGCTGTCGATCTGGGGTTTAAAAACTTCAAACCGACACTCTGTAAACAAAATAGGCCCGCCGGAAAACCGGCGGGCCTTTCCATCTGGAGAGCCTAGGCTTTACAGCCCCCGTTTTTTCTCAATCCACTTGTCCACCTTTGGCGGAACATATGTCTCGAACTGATCAAGCAGTCCCGCTGGATCGGCGTCGGTCAGCACCATGCGGCGGTGTTCCGGCACGAGGAATCCCTGGTCGACCATGCGGTCCATGTGGTCGGCGAGGCAGGTGTAGAAGCCCTTGACGTCCAGCAGGCCGCAGGGCTTGGCGTGGTAGCCGAGCTGGTTCCAGGTCAGGGCCTCGAAGAATTCCTCCAGCGTGCCGATGCCGCCGGGCAGGGCGATGAAGCCGTCGGAGAGATCGGCCATCTTCTGCTTGCGCTCGTGCATGGAGGCGACAACGTATCGTTTGGTCAGCCCGTTATGGGCGACCTCCTTCTCCACCAGCAGCTCGGGGATGACGCCGATGACCTCGCCGCCTGCGGCCAGGCAGGCGTTGGCGAGCCGTCCCATCAGCCCGACGTCGGAGCCGCCGTAGACCAGCCCGAGGCCGCGCCGGGTCAGCTCATGGGCCAGCGCGTCGGCGGCCCGTGCATAGGCCGGGTCGGTCCCGGGGTTGGACCCGAGGTAGACGCAAACACGCTTCATGAGACCGCCCGCACGGCTTTTTCAATGTCAGCCACGAATTCGTCCACCATCCGTTCCGTGGTGGCCCAGGAGGTCATCCAGCGGACGGTGTGGTCGTGCTCGTCCCACACGTAGAAGTAGTATTTCTTCTGCAATAAGTCCGTGGCCTTGGGCGGGATGTGGGCGAAGATGGCGTTGCAGTCCACGGTTCCCTTGATCTGCACCCCGGGGATGGCCCCGGCGCGTTCCGCCAGCCGCTTGGCCATGGCGTTGGCGTGGCGGGCGTTTTCGAGCCAGAGGTTGTCCTCCAGATAGCGCTCCAGCTGGGCGGAGACGAAGCGCATCTTGGAGACGAGCTGCATGGCCTGCTTGCGCAGGTAGGGGAATCCCTGGCCTATCTCCGGGTTCAGGAAGACCACGGCCTCGCCCATGAGGCAGCCGTTCTTGGTTCCGCCGAAGGAGAGCAGGTCCACGTCCAGGGCGGTGGTCATGTCGAAGAAGGAGCAGTCCAGCGCGGCGCAGGCGTTGGCAAGGCGGGCGCCGTCCATATGCACCAGCAGGTCCCGGTCGTGGGCGAACTCCACAAGGGTCTCGATCTCCTTGAGGGTGTAGAGCTTGCCCAGCTCCGTGGGCTGGGTGATGGAGATGACCTTGGGCTGGCTGGCATGCACGAAGCCGATGTGGCCGAGATAAGGGGCCACGCTGCCCGGGGTGAGCTTGCCGTCGGCGGAGGGGACAGGCACGAGCTTGATGCCGCCGAAGGCCTCGGGCGCGCCGCACTCGTCGTTGTTTATGTGGGCCTGGGCGGCGCAGATGACCGAGTTGTAGGTGTGCGTCACGGCGCGCAGGCCCAGCGTGTTGGCGGCTGTGCCGGTGGTCAGGTAGTGGATGCGCGCCTGGGAGCCGAAGAATTCCTTGAACACCTCGTCGGTGCGGATGGAGATTTCGTCGTCACCGTAAGACTTGAGGTGGCCCGCATTGGCCTTGACCACGGCTTCCATGATGGCCGGGTGCGCCCCGGAGTTGTTGTCGCTGGCGAATGAACGCATTGGGGTCTCCCTATTCGAGCCCGAGAAAGGTCCGGGCCTTGGTGTTTTTGAGGATATGTTCGGCGAGGTCTGCGTATCCGGCGGCCGTGGGGTGGGCGCCGTCGCCCTCGTTGAGGGACAGGCCGTAGGCAAAGGAGCGGTGCATGGCCTCGGCCATGGGGACAAAGGGGATGTCCAGGCGGCGGCACATGGAGTCGAGCACCCGCGAAATCTCGATGATCTTTTCGCGTTTCTCCAGGTCGTTGACGGGCGTGGGGCCGATCACGAGAACCTCGGCCTCGGCCTTGGCCCGGGCGAGCATGGCCACGGCCGCGCCCATGGTCTCCTCGACGCCGACGTCGTTGAACACATCGGCCACGCCGAAGCTGAAAACCAGCTTGAAGGGCACGCCCTCCATCTTGCGCAGCATGGCCTCGGGCCGCCAGCGGTGCTGCATGCGCACGCTGGCGTCCTTGCGCACGCCGAGGTTGTAGGCGGTGACGTCGAGCCCGTGCTCGCGCTGGGCCTGTGTGAGCCTGCCGGGCCAGCCGAGGCCCGTCTCGTCGCCTACGCCCAGGGTGAGGGAATCGCCGAAATAACAGATGATCATGGGCTACTCCTTGATGCGCGCGGTTATGGAGTCCACTTCGATGACAAAGGCGATGGTGGCGGCCAGGGCCTTTTCCGAGTAGGGGAGCGGCTTCCCGGCGTACTTCATGGTGATGGCGTCGAGGGCGGCGCGCATCTCGTCGCCTTCGGCCGGACGCGGCGTGCCGGAGCCCATGACGGAGCGGAATCGATAGCCGTATTCGCAGGCATCGTTGCCGGTCTTGGTCTCGAGGTCCACCGCCGCGGAGAAGGCCAGGGGAGCGGACGAGGCCAGGGCCGCGGCCTTGCGGCCCCGCTTGCCCGAGTGAATGTATATCCTGTCGCCCTCGGCCGCGAAGTTCACGGGGACGCTGTATGGCCCGCGCTCGTCCACCAGGGCGAGCCAGAGCACGTCCGCGCGTTTGAGGATGTCCCCTATGACGGCGGGATCGGTGGTCACGTTTTTGCGCATGGGTGTTCTCCTGTCTTTCAAAAAATCGACAAACCGTCTATTAATCCCACATGACGCAGAACACAACCTTTGGGGCGGAGAATCCCCTGCCGGGTCTCGGGAGAGTGGCGGCGGGAATATCGGTGATCATTCCGGTCTATGACGAGGCGGCCATCATCGACGACACCGTCCGGCAGGTGCGCGAGTCCGCCCGGGGAAGCCAAGCGGCGCAGGGCTGTGTGGAGATCATCGTCTGCGACGGCGGGGCGGGGTTCTCGACCCTGCGCGCCCTGACCGATGCTGGAGTCGTCCGGGTTGAAAGCCCGCAGGGCAGGGGGCGGCAGATGAACGCGGGAGCCGCCGTAGCCTCCGGTTCCGTGCTGCTCTTCCTGCATGCCGATACCCGGCTGCCCCACGGCTGGCCCGACGCCATCGGGCGGGGGCTGGCCGACGGGAGCGCGGGCGGGGCCTTCCGCCTGACCATAGACTCTCCCCGAGCGGTTCTCAGGGCCGTCGCCTGGTTTGCCAATCTGCGCTCCCGGCTTGAGCGGGTTCCCTACGGCGATCAGGCCCAGTTTGTCCGGGCCGATGTTTTCCGCTCCCTGGGCGGGTTCCCCGACATACCGATCATGGAGGATGTCGAATTGTTTCAGGCCATCCGCAGACAGGGGTTTCAGGTGACCATCGTGCCCGAGGCGGTGACGACATCGTCGAGGCGCTGGGACGCCAACGGGATCGCGGCGCAGACTCTCACCAACTGGTGGCTGCGGGTGCGCCACCTGTGCGGCGCGTCGGCCCAGTCGCTGGCGCATCGCTACCGGCCCCTTGGCTCCGGAGACAGGTCATGAGCGACTGTGTGCTGTTTTTCGTGAAATATCCCGAGCCGGGCGCGGTCAAGACGCGGCTGGCCGTGGATTCGTCGCCGGAGCTGGCCGCCGAGTTCTACAAGGTGTTCGTCGAGGAGAAGCTGGCCGAGCTGGCAGGAAGCGTCGACGCCGAGATCATCGTGTTCTTTGCCCCGGAGACGGCGCGCCGGGCCATGGGCGACTGGCTGGGAACGGGGCATCGCTATATTGCCCAGAAGGGGGCCGACCTTGGGCGACGCATGGAAAACGGCTTTCGCGAGGCGTTCTTCATGGGGTATGAGCGTGTGGTTCTCGTGGGCAGCGACATACCCGGATTGACCCCGGACCTGCTGACGCAGGGGCTGACCCCGCTGACGCCGGAGCGGGCGAGCCTTGGCCCGGCGGAGGACGGCGGCTACTACCTGATAGGATTTCATCGCAAGGGGTTCGTGCCCGAGGTGTTTCGGGACATGGCCTGGAGCGAGCGCGAGGTGTTGCAGGTCACCCTTGGGCGGCTGGCTCAGGCAGGGCGGGCGTGTGTCGAGCTGGCCCATCTGGAGGACCTGGACACCCTGGAAGACCTGCAGACCATGGTGGCTCTGGGCCGGTCGGGTCCGTTGCGTGGTCGCTCCCTGGAGCTGGCCAAGCGGCTGGCCGGGCTGTACCGGGTGGCTGGTTTTCGCTAGAAGTCCATCAAGCCCAGCGGGTCGAGGTCGTTCTGTTCCACCCG
>CAMYLL010000222.1 GCA_947259235.1 uncultured Pseudodesulfovibrio sp.
AGGCTGGATAATGCTCGTTTTCGCAGCTCATGAGGAGCAGCCGGACGAGTTTATACTGCTTGCCGCGATCAGCAAGCCGTTGGGATGAAGACGGGAAAATGTCGAGTTTTTCAACGGGCTGTTAGGGCTTTCGATGATTTGTTTGGCCATCCTCGATTCTCCTTGGTTTTACGTTGCACGCCACCTCAGTGTCGATTGTCGAATGTCGACATTTTTAGGTGGTGGTTTTTTTCTATATGAGCAAAATCGCTGTGTCAACCCGCTTGTGCCGCTATTCACAATCAAAAATGGTTTCCTATCAACAACCAACTCATATTCCAGCGCATCTTCAGGTCACAGGACTGCTTTTTTGCAACGAAGTGGGTTGCACGGGCCAGATGGCCCGGCTGCCGTAATCGGCGTTTGCTCTCATGTTTGGCGGGAGACAAATGCCTTGCCGACACCGGCATCGAAGCCCACGATGAAGGACCATTTTGGCGGCCCCATTGACCGCGGCAATGGTTGGCAGGAGAATGAGAAGTTCAGTAATGAACAGAAAATACGGCAATCGCCCCTCTCCCCCGATGCCCTCAAATCCATACTGCCGCGTGACGACAAAAAAGGGTTGCGGCCGAGGCCACAACCCTTTCCATCCCTCCCCCAGGTCTGTTCCGGGGGTTGATCCGATCAATACTCTTCAGAATCCAGCTCTATGCCGAACTTTTCCCACTGGGCGGTGGCCGCCGCCTCGGCCCGGGCCACCATGTCCGCCTCCCAGGGTTCCAGCACAAGCGTCTCGGCCACCAACTGCCAGATGTACTTCACCTCGTATTTGTACTCGGTATAGAACTTCGGGATGCGCTTCATGATCTGATCCCGGCAATTGGAACAGCCAACCACGACGACGTCCGCCCCGCTTCGCCTGATCTGGTCATACTTATGCCGCGCATGCCAGGCGGATTCCTTCTCGTAAGGCATGGGCCACATGCCACCGCCCGCGCCGCAGCAGTAGTTGAGTTCACGGTTTGGCGTCATGTCGACAAAATCATCCACGCACTGGTTGATCACCCAGCGGGGCTCCTCGAAGTATCCCTTGCCGAAGTGGCGTTCCAGCTCGCGCCCGTGTTTACAGGAGTCGTGCCACGTGAACCGCTTTCCCGCGTTGACCGATTTGTCGAGTTTGATCCGCCCCTCGCGGATAATCTGAACCAGATAGTCGTACAGATAGATGAACCCGACCTCGTTGTTCGGGTCCTCGATGACGCATTTATCCATGCCCTTGCGGCAGCCATATGATCCGCCGCCGCAGTCGGGCATGATCATGCGCTCGATGTTGTACTGCTTCATGTAGTCGATCTTGCGCTTGGCCAGCTTCTTGTTGGCGGCGTAATTGCCGGTGAAGAGCGCCCAGTCCACGGCTTCCCATCCCTCGGACGGGACGGTCCAGTCCTCCTTGGCGGCGTAGAATACCTTCCACCACCAGAACTGGTCCTCATAGTCGCCATAGACTTCCTTTGAATTCGGGAAAAACAGGACCTTGGCATCCTGCTTGTCCACCGGCACGTAAAACCCCGGACACTCCTCGGCCATCTCCACGCCCAGCTCGGCCATGCCCGTCAGGTAATCTTCGCGCGTGATGGCGAGGTTGTTGCCCGTCTCCACGTTGTTGGCCATGCCCTTGTGCAGGGAGCCGGGAACCTTGTCGCGCTCGCGCAGGTTTTTCATGTGGCCCATGACGGCCGGGATGTCTATGCCCATGGGGCAGGAGTAGGCACACCGCCCGCAGCCCGTGCACAGCCAGGGGAAGCTCGACTCCACCACCTCGTCCACCATGCCGTAGGCGAGCATGCGCATGACCTTGCGGGTGTTCCATCCCTCCATGCCGGGCGTCCCTGTTATGGGACACCCGTTGGAGCATGTTCCGCAGACCATGCAGGCGCTGAAGTCGAATCCGTTCAGGAAATCCCGAACATCGGAATCCATCGGTCTTGGAATAACCATGTCCATGGCTCGCTCCTTTTGCTGCGACCGTCGGCCGCCCCTGGCTTCCGGGCTTGCTCTCGCCCGGAAGGTTCGCATCCGCCCAGTATCAATACTAAAACCAGAAGCACCAATCCGGCTAGACCCTCGCCTCGGTCTCGATCACCTTGCCTCCCTGGTCGTACATCAGGCCACAGCGCAGGTCGAAGTGGCGGTTGACGCTCATGGTGGGACAGGACGCATTGAGGGCCACCTGAACCACCGTGGAACCCAGGAACGCCTTCTCGGGGTCCATCTCCTTGGAGTGGTGAGCCATGATGACCAGGTCCGCATGGTTCTGCTGCGACATGCGCAGGATTTCCATGGGCGGCTGGCCGTGACAGACGCCGAAGGTACACTCGGACACGCCCTGCAAACGGGGACCGTAGACGTCCTCCAGCCGGGCCGTGGTCTCGCCCTTGCCCGCGCCGGATTCGACCACGTGCATCACGGTGAGCTTGGCCTTGTACTGCCGCGCCATCTGGCCGCCGTAGCTGACCGCACACTCGGACTGCTCGGAGAAGTCCGTGGCCACCAGGATGTTCTCAAAGAGCGGGTCCTTGCAGTCCACGTCCTTGTGAACGATCATCACCGGGCAACGGGCCTTCTGGCTCACGCGTTCGAGGGTGCTGCCCGCCATGCCCCACATCTTGGAGCGCTTCTCCTCATATTCCTTGGTATGGGGTCCCATGACGATCAGGTCGGTGTTCTTCTTGCGGGCCAGACGCAGTATCTCGCTGTGCGGGATGCCGGGGATGACGTTGATCTGGTAATCGGCAATCCCGCTCAGAATATCGCTGTACATGTCGGTGATCTGCTCCTTGATCCGCTCGGTCTCGCCCGAGGGTTCCAGGTGCTCGATGGAGCCCCACCCCTGGGCCATTCCGGCCACATGGGTCAGGTAGAGCTTGGCCTCGAACTTCCTGGCGAACTCGGCAGCCGCCATGACCGCGCACTTGTCCACACCAGACGGCGTAACGCCTACAATGATGTCCTTAAACATGACTCGCTCCCTTGTTGAGGTTGTTCTCTCCCTCCTGCCGCCCCGCCTCGCCCCCGGGCTGCACCTCGGTGCGCCATGCCCGGGTCGTAATCCGTTTTCTTCCCCCGGCGGTCAGGGTCAGGTTCTTGCCCAGCTGCACCCCGTCCTCACCCAGGCCAAGGGCCATGCCCATGACCTGGGAAAGATAGAGCACCGGCACGCGGCGGCCACCCATCCTGACCGCCTGGGCCTGATACGCCTCAAGATTCATCTGGCACAGGGGACAGACCGTGACCACGGCGTCAGCGCCCTCGGCCTCGGCCAGGATGGCTGCCACGGACCGCATGGCCACGTCGCGATGCCCCACCATGAGCGATGCGCCGCAGCACCGGTTGCCGCAGTCCCATTCGTGGACCTCGGCCCCCAGCGCCGTGATGATCGGTTCCATGGACGTGGGCTTGCCCGGGTCGTCGAACACCCGGTAAGGCCGCAGGATCTGGCAGCCGTAGTAAGGCGCGAGCTTCATGCCCGCCAGCCCGTCGGTCACCTTCTGAGCCACGATGGCCGCCCCCACATCGTTCAGCAGCACGTCCAGCAGATGGCGCACCCTCACCTCGCCCCGATAGGTCAGGCCCGATGCCGCCAGCACCTCGTTAACCCGTCCGTGCAAATGACGGTCGGCCACCACCTCGCGGTTGACCTTGAGCAGGTTCAGATAGCAGGCACTGCACGGCGCGAGCACGTCCATGCCGCCCATGTCCTTCTCGGCAACGGCCAGGTTGCGGGCGGGCAGCGCGTAGTTCATGAGCCGGCTCACGGGCTCGGCCGCGCTGGCCCCGCAGCAGGTCCAATCCGGGATGTCCGAAAGCTCGATGCCGAGCCTGTCCATGACGGCCCTGACGGAAACATCGAATTCCTTGGCACTCTCCGAAAGGGAACAGCCGGGATAGTATGCGTACTTCATGATCCCACCTCCATCTGGCGCGCCTTGGCGAACATGGGGCCGAGCCGCCCGCGCTGGGCGTGACTGGGCAGGTGCAGCTTGCCCTTGCTCAGCATCTTCAGCCCCAGTGGGATGAAGGACAGGGGCAATGTCGGGTCCCTGCGCCGCAAGAAGTATCCGTTCATCATGCTCGCCTCCTGCACCCGGCCGTTGGCCTCCACATCGGCCATGAAGGCCTCGTAGAACGCGCCGTTTTTCCTGGCCCGCGGCGAGCCGTCGAGCCGGGCCAGCCGCTTGAGCGCGCCCATGGCCGAGGTCAGCTTGAGCCCGCGCGGACAACGCAGGGTACACATGTAGCAGGACGAGCAGAGCCAGAAGGTCCGGCTTTCGAGAATCTCGTCGAGCATGCCGAACTGGATCATCCGCCACATACGCCGGGGGGAAATATCCATGGCAAACTCGTTGGGACAGGACGCGGTGCACGTGCCGCACTGCATGCACGCCCCAACCGTTTCCCGCAGCCCGGCGAGTACGGCCTGATATTCATCCGTTGCCGGGGTCCACGTCTGACTTGTCACATCGCTCATGATTCACCATCCTTGGGACTGTTGCCCGCCCGGCCTATGCCGGTTCTTCCAACGCCGCATCGATGACCGACAGCATCGGCCCGTCATGGAACCCCTTGAGTATGGTCGCACTGTTGGGACACACGGCCGCGCACGCCCCGCACCCCTGGCACAGGATCTCGTCCACGGTTATCCGCCCGGCGTCCATGTCCAGCCCTCGCGCCCCGTAGGGACAGGCCGCTATGCACGCCTGACACAGGGAGCACAGGGAGTGGCGCACCTGGGCCACCACGGTCTCCCGGGTGATCTTTTCGGCGCTGAGGATGCGCAGGGCGCGCTGGGCCGCGGCCTTGGCCGAGGCCACCGTCTCCCCCATGCGCCGGGGCGAATGGGCGATGCCGCACATGTAGATGCCCTGCTTGAGGAAATCCACGGGCCGCCACTTGAAGTCAGCCTCCCGGTAGAACCCGTCCTGGGTAACCTCCACCCCGAATATCTCCAGCAACTCGTCAACGTCGTTGGGCTCCAGCCCGCTGGACAGGGAGAGGATGTCGACCTTGATCTGAATCTTGCCGCCCAGCACCGGATCAAAGGCGGTGATCACGGGCTTGCCGTCTTCGAAGG
>CAMYLL010000223.1 GCA_947259235.1 uncultured Pseudodesulfovibrio sp.
AGCGCCTATCAAAAAGCGGTGCGTCAAAGTGGCCGACGGACCCTTGTAGTGGATGACGTATGCAACCGCACTGAATACAATGCGACCATCCTGCTCAACCAGAACGCCGATGCCATGAAGTACGACTACATCATCAATCCCGACATCCTCAGCCTTCTCGGGACCCGTTACACTCTGTTGCGCAAGGAATTCATCAACTTTCCCCGCAGGGAAGCCCCAGTCCCGGCCGATGCGAAAAACATCCTGGTCACCCTAGGCGGCGCGGACCCGGACAACGTCACGTCCCGGATTTTCGAGGGCCTGACACAACTCAACACAACCGATCTTCATGTCAAGGTAATAGCCGGAGCGGCCAACCCTCACCTCCCCGAATTGCAGGAACAGATTCGCCGCATGCCCGGCACAACCGATCTGATCATCAATGCTTCGAACATGCCACGCCTGATGGCATGGGCTGACTTGGCAATATCAGGCGCCGGTTCCACCTGTTGGGAACTCTGCTTCATGTCCGTCCCAATGGTTGCCGTGGTTCTGGCCGACAACCAGCAAGGCATCGCATGGACCCTCGCAAACCAAGGGCTGGCAACTCTTCTTGACGCCTCGGCAAATGTGAAAGACATTGCGACAGCACTGAAAGCTGTAATGAGTGATGGTAAAAGACGTGAAGCCATGGCCGCACAAGGCCGAAAAATGATAGACGGACACGGCGCACTCCGTGTAGCCAACGCTCTCTATGCCACAGGCATCCGACTGCGCAACGTACGGGAAGACGATTGCCAAACCCTACTTGACTGGCGCAATGATCCGAACGTCCAGGCCCGTTCTTTCACTTCGGATGTCATCAGCCAGGAGGAACATCAACGGTGGTTTCGAGACAAACTTGCCAATCCGAACTGTCTCTTTTTCATTGGCGAGGACGAAGCCGGCACCCCGGTTGCGCAAATCCGTTTTGATCGTGAATACAATTACGCCGTGGTCAGCATAAGCGTGGCACCGGCTATGCAAAACCGGTCAATAGGAACTGTCATGGTCAGGCTCGGTTGTGCCGCTCTGGCAAAAAAATGGCGCGACGTGCGTGCATTGGCAAGAGTCAAACCTAATAATCCGGCTTCGGCAGCAATTTTCAGAAAAGCTGGATTCTCTCAATCCCAGACCCCTGACAAAGAATATCTCCAATTCGAATGGATGGACAAAAATGCCAAATAACTTCATGTTCGCACCGGAAAAACCGATTTTCATCGTCGCGGAAATGAGCGCGAACCACAATCAGGACTACGACCGCGCCGTAGCTATCATCCACGCAGCACACGAGGCAGGCGCAGACGCCGTCAAGATTCAGACCTACACCCCGGACACGATCACCCTCGACTGTGACAATGCTTTTTTTCGCATCAAGGGCACACTGTGGGAAGGCCGAACCCTGCACGATTTGTATAGTGAGGCCTACACCCCATGGGAATGGCAGCCGAAACTCATGGCTGAAGCCAGGAAACTCGGTTTGATTTTTTTTTCCACGCCCTTTGACCATACCGCCGTAGACTTCCTCGAAGAGATGGACACACCCTGCCACAAAATCGCCTCGTTCGAGCTTGTAGATATCCCGCTCATCCGCAAGGTCGCCGCCACAGGCAAGCCGGTGATCATGTCGACCGGTATGGCCACCGAAGACGAGATTGAAGAGGCTGTGACGGCTTTCCGGGGGGCAGGAGGTGGTGAACTGGCCCTGCTCAAATGCACATCAGCCTATCCGGCCCCACCCGAGGAGATGAATCTGCGAACCATCCCTTACCTGAACAAACGATTCGGCGTAACCGCCGGTCTATCCGACCACACCATGGGCATCGAAATGCCCATCGGAGCTGCGGCATTGGGCGCGAAGATCATTGAGAAACATTTCTGCCTCAGCCGCTCGGAAGACGGTCCTGACTCCTCGTTTTCTCTGGAGCCAGGCGAATTCCGGGCCATGGTTGAAGGCGTGCGCATGATAGAAAAGGCATTGGGAGAGATCAGCTTCGACCTGACCGAAAAACAGCGGGCAAGCGCAGTTTTCCGCCGCTCCCTTTTCGTGACCCGCAAAATGAGGACCGGCGAGATCTTTACCGACGACAACATTCGCTCCATACGCCCATCAGACGGACTGCATCCCCGCCACTATGACGAGTTGTTGGGCCGACGCGCTGCAAAGGATATCGAAAGAGGGACGCCGTTGAGCTGGGATGTCGTCGACGGATAACGTAGCGAAGCCCACACCAGGATGTTCGCCGGACACACCCTCCTGCGTATGTTCCATGAAGACCGCACTCCCTTGACGCTCCCTGGTCAATTGAGTAAAAATTCGCGTCTCGACTACGGCTGACAACGATATACGGCGACTCTGACATTCGACTTTTTCCGCGAGATTTCAGAAGCAGATCGCTGCCAGCGGCAAGGACCGCACCCGACCTTGAGCACATCTCTCATGATAAACGTCACCCCCATATCCCGCAGAGGATGCGCCACGACTGTCAGGAGTATCTCGCTGCCCGACGCCACGGCCGCCGCGAGCCGCGTCGCAAACCGACTCGGCGTCCCCCCGATACAACCCGCAATAGGAACCCGGTAGCACGAATGGATACTCCGAACACCATGAACAACCGACTTGTCCTCGGGACGGTCCAGCTCGGCCTACCCTACGGCATAGCCAACGCCAGCGGGCAGCCTGACGCCGAGGCCGCCCTCGCCATAGTCAGGGCGGCCGTTGACGGCGGCATAGTCGAGTTCGACACTGCCCAGGGCTACGGCAACAGTGAACAGGTGCTCGGCCACTGCCTCACCCGTATCGGCTGCACCAATGACGCCAAGATCGTGAGCAAACTCTCCACGCCCATTGAAGAGTGCACCCCCTCCATTCTGCGTGAAGCCACCATCAGCACCCTCGCCCGTCTCCAGGTCCCGGCGCTCCATGGCATGCTCCTGCACAAGGAGGAGTTCCTCGCCCACTGGGACAGCGGCCTCGGTGATGCTTTCCACAGCCTTGTCACCAGCGGCTACGTCAAGAATATCGGCATTTCGGTCTATAGCCCGGAAACAGCAATACGCGCCCTTGAGACAGACAACCTCACCATGGTCCAGATCCCGTCCAACCTCTTTGACCGCCGATTCGAGCGCGCAGGGGTTTTCGAGCTTGCCAAACAGACTGGCAAGACTCTTTATATCCGAAGCATTTTCCTTCAGGGCCTTGTTTTCATGACGCCGGACACGGTCCCCCCCGCGATGGCTTTTGCCGCCCCCACTCTGGAGAAACTTGACGCCCTGACACGGCGCTGGTCCCTCTCGGCCCACGAACTGGCAATGGGATACGCCCGGTCGACCTATGGGGACACCCGGGTCCTCTTCGGCGCGGAAACCCAAGAGCAAGTGACAAACAACATCGCGGCGTGGGACACCCGCCTGCCCGACGCCTGTGTCGAAGACATCCGCAGCACCTTTGACGCCGTGGATGAACGCGTTTTGAACCCTGTACTCTGGAGTTGATTCCATGAAATTCGATAAGTCCAAAGCCATACAGGAGCGCGCCAGGAAGCGCATCCCCGGCATGACGCAGCTCCTCTCCAAACGTCCCGACCGCTTTTCCCAGGGCGTCTGGCCTGCGTATTACGACAAATCCAAGGGCTGCGAGGTCTGGGATCTGGACGGCAACCACTATCAGGACATGTCCATATCCGGCATCGGCGCGTGCATCCTCGGCTATGCCGACCCGGACGTGGATGCCGCCGTGACCGAGGCCATCCGAAAGGGCGTGGCCTCATCCCTCAACTGTCCCGAAGAGGTCGAGCTGGCCGAGTTGCTGTGCGAGCTGCACCCCTGGGCCGACATGGCGCGCTTCACCCGGTCCGGCGGCGAGGCCATGGCCGTTGCCGTACGCATCGCCCGAGCCCACACCGGGCGCGACGTCGTGGCCTTCTGCGGCTATCATGGCTGGCAGGACTGGTATCTGGCCGCCAACCTGGGCACGGAAAACGCCCTGGGCGAGCATCTGATCTCCGGCCTCAAGCCCAAGGGCGTGCCCAAGGCGCTGACAGGCACTGCCCTGCCCTTCCGCTTCAACCATCTCGAAGAGCTGCAGGCCATCGCGGATACCCATGGCGATTCGCTGGGCGTCATCGTCATCGAGCCCATCAGAAGCACCCGCCCGGACCCCGGATTCTTCGAAGGGATTCGAGCCATTGCGGACAAGACCGGAGCCGTGCTGGTCATCGACGAGATTTCGGCCGGATTCAGGTTCTGCTGCGGCGGTTCCCACCTTGAGCTGTTTGACCAAACGCCCGACATGGCCGTTTTCTCAAAGGCCATGGGCAACGGCTATCCCATCTCGGCGATCATCGGCACCGAGAAGGTGATGCAATCTGCCCAGGATACCTTCATCAGCTCCACCAACTGGACGGAGCGCACGGGTTTTGCCGCGGCCCTGGCCACCATCAGAAAACACCGCGAGCTCGACGTCCATCACCGCCTGGGCGAGCTTGGCCGGGCAGTGATGGAGGGCTGGAAGAAGGCTGCGGACAAGCACGGCCTCGCTATCAGGATCGAAGGACTCGACCCCTTCCCCCACTTCGACCTCGGCACGAAGGACCCGCTCATCCTCAAGGCCCTTTTCGTACAGCTCATGCTGGAACAAGGCTTCCTGGCATCCAACCTCTATTATGCCATGTTCGCCCACTCCGACGAGAACGTGAAACAGTATATCCAGGCCGTTGATGTGGCCTTCGGCATTATCGCCAAGGCCATCGATGCCGGAAACTACGCCTCCATGATCACGGGCGAACCGGCCATGGCGGGCTTCGGACGGCTGGCGTAATTCCGATAACCGAGTGAAAGCTATAAAGTCCGGGCGTTCAGATGAACGCCCGGACTTTTTCTGTTGTCCTGTGCCGCATTGACCGTCCCGCTAGCAGACCGTTGAAAAAGTCCAAGCATGCAGGCAGTTCAAAAATGGTGAGATGCTAAGCGCGAAAAAAGTTCAAACCCTCGCGTACTTCCTGTACGCGAGGGATTGAACTTTTTGAAACAACGACGCAGATCGCCGTTTTTCAACAGCCTG
>CAMYLL010000224.1 GCA_947259235.1 uncultured Pseudodesulfovibrio sp.
GGGCAAGCATTTGAAGCCGTTTGGCGCATCGACCGCGCCAGGGGGCGGGGATGTGCCATGAAATGGACAGGGGCCGGGCCGTCATCCGACGGCCCGGCCCCTGGAATGTGTCTCTTGGGGTCGGCTAGGGCGTGACCTGCATCAGGTACGCCTTGTCCGGGTTCAGGTACTGCCTGACCAGCTCGCGGATTTCCTCGGGCGTCACCCGTTTGGCGCGCTCGATGATGTCCTGGTCGTAGCCCCTGTCGAAGCCTCGGGCCATCAGGCTCGCCGCCTGGCGGCTGCGCGAGATGAGCGACTGGTGCTCCTGGTAGTAGTCGCCCACGAGGATGTTGCGGGCGCGCTCCAGCTCGCCCTCGGGCAGGAGATTGGCAGAGAGATCGGCCAGGATGGTGCGGAAGCCGTCGAGGGACTGCTCGACCTTGTCCGGCCCGGTTCCGATGTACAGGCCGAGGAAGCCCGTGTTGCGGCTCTGCCAGAGCAGGGAGGTGACGGAATAGGCCAGCCCCTGCTTGTCGCGCAGGTCGCGGAAGAGCAGGCCGGACTGGCCGGAAAGGGCCGCCTTGAGCAGTTCGAGCCGGGCCGAGGTTTCCCGGTCGGCGTGGCCGGGGGTGGGGAACGCCATGATCAGGTGCGACTGGTTGCGGTCCGGCAGGTGCAGGGTGGTGTTGCGCTCGGTGTTCCATTCGGGAGTGGTGAACTGGTACTCGTTGCCCAGCGCGGTCAGGGTCTTGGACAGGGCAGCGGCGAAGTTCTCCACGGTCTCCCTGTCGAACTGGCCGCAGACGGCGAAGACGAAAGGCGCCATGGACTGCCTGCCCCAGCAACGCATGATGTCCGCCTGGGTCATGGCCGCCACTTCCTCCACGGTTCCCTGGTGGAGCAGGGCGTAGGGGCCGGTCTTGTAAAGAAAGGGAAAGAGGTGGCGGAAGGCGAGGCCAAGGGGCTGGTCCTCCCGCTGCTTGATGGACGCGATCTGATCCTGCTTGGCCCGCTCGATCTCGTTTTGATCAAAGGCGGGCGCGGTCATGATGTCCCGAATGACAGGGAGCACCTTGTCCGTGAACCGGGTGGGGAACTTCGACTCCAGGGCAAAGACGTTGCGTCCGGCGGTGGCGCCGATGCTGGCCGCGTTGTCGGAGAGGAAGTCCTGAATCTCGGTGGCGGACATCTTCATGGTGCCACGGGTCAATGCCTTGGCCGTCAGGGCGGCCACCCCCTGCTGCTCCAGGGTCAGCTCGCCGTCGCCGCCGGTCCAGTAGATGCTGATGGCGGTGTAGGGCAGGGTGTCGTCGGGCAGGAGGACGAGCTTGTTGCCGCCGGGCAGGGCTATCTCCTGCTCCGCCTGGGCTACGGCTGCGGCCTGTTGGCTCTGGGTGTCCACCGTCGGGGGCCAGGACTGTTTCGTGATCCCGGTGAGCGCCTCGGCGGTGACGGTGACGTCTTCGGGGGTGAGGATGCAGGCGGCCAGTTGGTCCGGGCGTATGAATTCCTCGTAGAGTCCCTTGAGCTCGTCGCGGCCGGTCTGGCGCAGGGCGAAGAGGTAGTTCTTCTCGGCCTGTTCCCCGTTCTCGAAGAACTGGAAGTAGCCGAGCTTGCTGGCCAGCCCGGAGAGGGTCTCCTTGGTCAGGAAGAGCGAGTCCTCAAGGTTGAGCTTGGCGCGTTCTATCTCGCGGTCTGTGAATGTTTCCGGACTGAAGGCGGCCAGCTCGGCCATGAGCGCTGCCCAGAAGGGTTCGAGCTTGTCGGCGTCAAGGGTGGCGCTGAGGTAGAGCATGCCCCCGCGCTCCAGGGACAGGGGCGAGATGGAGATGTCGTCCACCAGCTGCTTGTCGTACTTGAAGGTGCGGTAGAGGCGCGAGGAATCGTCGCCGCCCATGAGCTGGCACAACAGCTCCAGCCCTGCGATCTTGGCCGACGCGCCGTGGGGAATGGGGAAGGTGGCGCCCAGGTAGACCTTGTTCCACTTGCCGGTGAGCTTGGTCACCCGGGGGCCGTCGCCCACAGCGGGCACGGCGATGGACTGGGGCGGTGCGACCGGGCGGGTGTTCTCCAGGCCGCCGAGCAGACGCTCGGCCTCGGCCAGCACCGTGTCCGGGTCCACCTTGCCGACCACGGTCAGGAGCATGGACTGGGGCTGATAGTTTTTGGCGATGTAGTCGTGGATGTCCTCGGCGGTCAGGGACGACACGGTCTCCCGCGAGCCGATGATGGGCCATTCGTAGGTGGTTCCCTTCCAGACCATACCCTGCAATGATTTGAAGAGCTTGCTGCCCGGGTTATCCTCGCCGCGTTCGAGTTCTTCGAGGACGACCTTGCTCTCGCTGGCAAGCTCTACCGGGTCGATGGCGGCATTGAAGGCCATGTCCGTGATGACGTCCAGGCCCAGGGACCACTGGTCCTCGGGTACTTCAACATAATACACGGTGTAGTCGAAGCTGGTGGCCGCGTTCATGCTGCCGCCCACGGCCTCTATGTCGCGGGCGCTCTGGCCCGGGCCGCGTTTTTTCGTGCCCTTGAAGACCATGTGTTCGAGCAGATGGCTGATTCCTGCGGTTTCCGGGGTCTCGTAGCCACTTCCGGCGTGGACGTAGAGGCGCGCGTTGACCAGCGGGAACCGCTCGTCCTGTTTGATGAGGACGGTCAGCCCGTTCTTGAGTTTTACGATATGCGTCTGTGCCGCGCCTTCTTCCGTCAGGGCGGGCATGGGCGGCAGCGTGGCTGCGGTCGCCTTTTTCTTGTTCATGTGCGTCTGGCAGCCGGTCAAGGTCATGAGAAGTACTCCCAACAACAGGATTTTTCGAAACATTTATTCTCTCCGTATTGTGTGCCCACGCACGTCTTATCGGATTATGCGACTGTGCATTCGTCGATCGTTGCCTAGTAAGATAATTCCGAATCGCGAAGAGGCAAGCGGGGCCTGTTCCATTGGCGCGGGCAGGGCCAGACCGTACCCGAGCGTGGCCGAAATGAAAACCACAATCGCGGGGGCAGGGGCTTTTGTGCGACCTGAACGCGCCATTCTCATTGAAAAAGGAACAGGGACGGCAAAGCAGCCAAAAAAAACATGCAACCGCCGGATGCATTGGTTGGCCGTGCAATCAAGGGGGGTTACGCGCTTCTTCGGCTCGTAATTCCAGGGTTTTCCATGTGTCGCGTTTTGTGGAATTGTTGACAAGAAACCGTTGCTCAGCCTAGAAATTTAGGATTGCTTGTCGAGGGAATTTGTGTGTTTAACCCAACGGAGGAATTGAATGTCCATCAGTTACGCACCTGCTGGCAAATCCGGTAAGTGGGATGGCGCTATGGACTGGGTCCAGATGCTTTCCGGCGCCGGTCTGATCTTGTTCATGTGGTGTCACATGATATTGGTGTCAAGCGTTGTCGTCAGCCCAGGCGTCATGAATGCGATCGCGGAGTTCTTTGAGTCCACCGGCATGGCCCAGGTCGGCGGTCCGCTCGTCTTTCTTCTTTTCCTGACCCACTTCGTGCTCGCCGCACGCAAGATACCCTTCCGCTTCGAAGGGCAGAAGACCATCTGGCAGCATGCCAAGATGCTGCACCATGGCGACACGTGGCTTTGGGTCGTCCAGGCCGTCTCGGCCATGATCATATTGATCATGGGCGCCATCCACATGTGGGTGGTGCTGACGGACCTGCCCATCACCGCCATCAAATCGGCGGCGCGCATCCAGTCCGGCTTCTGGGCCGTCTTCTATCTGGTGCTGCTGCCCCTGGTGGAGCTGCATGTGGGCATCGGATTCTACCGCATCGCCGTGAAGTGGGGCTTTGTCAAGGATGCCGACCGCGCCAAGTTCAAGAAGGCGGAGAACGTGCTGACCCTGATGTTCATCACCATCGGCCTGATCACTCTGGTCCGTTTTCTTTTCTTAAGCGTCAACTAACGGAGAAATAACCATGCAGACTATCTACACCGATTTATTGGTTGTCGGCGCGGGTCTTGCGGGCGAGCGTGCGGCCGTGGAGGCCGCCGATGCCGGTTTCTCCGCCATCTGCCTGAGCCTGGTCCCTGCCCGGCGGTCCCATTCCTCGGCCGCCCAGGGCGGCATGCAGGCCTCGCTCGGCAACAGCGTCATGGGCGAGGGCGACTGTCCCGACGTCCACTTCGCCGATACGGTCAAAGGCTCTGACTGGGGCTGCGACCAGGAGGTGGCCCGCCTCTTTGCCGATGCGGCCCCCATCGAGATGCGCCGTCTGGCCCATTGGGGCGTGCCCTGGAACCGCGTGGTGCCCGGCAAGTCCATCTACTACAAGGGCGGCAAGAAATTCGACAAGATCGAGAAGGAAGAGAAGGAAGGCCTGATCATGGCCCGCTCCTTCGGCGGCACGGCCAAGTGGCGCACCTGCTATACCTCCGACGGCACGGGCCACGCGGTCATGTGCACCATGGACAACCGCTGCGCCCAGATGGGCGTGGAGGTCCACGACAAGACCGAGGCCATCGCCCTGATTCATGACGGCGAGACCTGCTCCGGCGTGGTTGCCCGCTGCCTGCGCACCGGCGAGCTGCGCGTGTATCTGGCCAAGGCCACCATGATCGCGGCGGGCGGTTTCGGGCGCATCTATCCCAACACCACCAACGCCGTCATCTGCGACGGCGGCGCGCACACCATGTGCGTGGCCAGCGGCGTGGTCCCCATGGGCAACATGGAGGCGGTCCAGTTCCACCCCACAGGCATCGTGCCCACAGACATCCTCGTCACCGAGGGCTGTCGCGGCGACGGCGGCACGCTCCTCGACGTCAACGAGAAGCGGTTCATGGACACGTACGAGCCTGAAAAGGCCGAGCTGGCCTCCCGTGATGTGGTCTCCCGCTGGATGACCCATCACATGCGCGAGGGCCACGGGGTCTAGAGCCCCTACGGCGAGCACCTCTGGCTCGACATTCGTCACCTGGGCGCGGAACACATCACCGGCAAGCTGCGCGAGGTCTATGAGATCTGCACGTCCTTCCTGGGCGTGGACCCCATCCACCAGCTCATCCCGGTGCGGCCCACCCAGCACTATTCCATGGGCGGCGTGCGCACCAACCG
>CAMYLL010000225.1 GCA_947259235.1 uncultured Pseudodesulfovibrio sp.
AGCGTCACGGCATGCCCGCGCCCCTGGCTGAGTGGTGGCGGATCAAAAACGAGACAATGCGCGACACGGGACCAAGCGCCTATTTCTTTACAGCCCAAGTCAAACCGCGTTACCCATAGCAGGCGGGTGCGGGCGGCACGATTGCCGCGTTGCTTCGCTTCGCGCACAGCCTCGCGTACCGGGAGTACGCGTCGGCCGCGCGCGAAGCTTGCGCCTTGCACTCGCACCACCCGCACCCGCCTGCGGCGTGGGTAGAGCGGGGAGGGCGGTTGTTTTGGTTTGCGCGCATCCTCGCGTACCGGGAGTACGCGTCGACCGCGCGCGAAGCGTGCGTTGTGCGTTCGCGCCATCCGGCCTTGCCTGCATTGGGCGTGGCCCGAAATGGGGCGAAGCGTGTCGCGGGCTTGTGCCAACCTGGTTTTGCAGGGTTTCATCCACTGACCGTACCGAACGAGATTGCGCCGGAAAGCATGATACAGACCATCATCCTCGAAAATTTCATGGCCCACGAGCGGACCGAGCTGGAGCTCGGCCCCGGGGTGACGGCGTTGACCGGGGCCAACAACACGGGCAAGTCCGCCATTGTCGAGGCGCTGCGCTGCGTGACCACCAATCCGTCCATGAGCCACTGCATCCGCCACGGTGCCAAGGAGGCGCGGGTCACGGTGATCATGGACGACGGGGCCAAGGTCGTCTGGATTCGCAAGAAGCGCAGCGCGGGGTACGAGATCACCCTGCCCGGCAGGGACGAGCCCGAGGAACCGTTCTGGAAACTCCAGGGCAAGGTCCCCGACGAGGTGCGCGCCCTGCTCCGGCTCGATCAGGTGGAGCTGGAAACGGGCCGCAGCGTGGACGTGCACGTGGGCAACCAGCGCGAGCCGGTGTTTTTGCTCAACAGGCCGGATTCCGACGCGGCCGCCTTCTTTGCCGCCTCCACCGAGAGCGCCCATCTGCTGGCCATGCAGAACGTGCTCAAGCGGCGGACCGTCGACGCCAAGCGGCGCGAGCGAGAGCTGGAAGACCGGCTGGCCGGGATAGAGACCCGGCTGGACGGGCTGGCCGAGCTGCCCGCCATCGAACTGCGCATGGAGCGGGCACAGGAACTGGAATCCACCGCAAGGCGACTGCAAGCCCAAACCCCGCGCCTGGAGGAGCACCTTGCGACCGTCTGCCGTCTGGCTCGAATCCGTGACGCGTGGCGGCAGTCCGCAACCATCCTCAAGGGCGTCGAGCCTGTGCCGAATCTCAATCGTGTCGAGGGGTTGGACGCGGTCGTCAGGGGGCTGGACAGCCTGTCGCAGCGGATGAGCGCAGCCCGGGACGCGGGCGCGGCCCTCGCCGGGCTGGGCGCGCCGCCGACCACGGAGGACACGCGGCGGCTGGCCGTGCTCTGCGACGATCTGCAAAAAGTCTCCGCCGCCTTGCGGAAGGCTGAGGTGAGAAACGGCGCCATGACAGGGCTGGACGCGCCGCCCGACCGGGAAAACACAACACATCTTTCTGAACTCATTGATGAACTCATAGCGTTACGCTGTCGCGTCGACCGCCTCTCCCGATGGGAGGAGGTCTTGCGGACGGTTGCGGAACCGCCCGCGCTGGCCCAGGACACGCGATTGGAGTCCCTGGTTGCGGACATTCGCGGTCTTGCCGCCCGTCGGGCGGCGGGAGAATCCGAGCTGGCCGCCTTGGAGATCGAGTTGCGGACGGTGAAGGACACCCTGGCCGCGCGCCTTGAGGAGCTGGGCGCATGCCCCACCTGCGGCGCGGAGGTGGACGCGCAGTCATTCCTTGAGCGGAGGCATGCCCATGACCGTTGACGTGATCCGCGCGCGCGGGCTCTTCCTGGTGGCGGACCCGCATCTGGCCGATGTTTCTCCGGGGCAGCGCCTCGATGGATACCTTGAGCAGATCATGAGCAAGCTGACGGCGTGCCTGGACCGGGCGCAGGCCCTGGACATGGTCCCGGTGATCCTGGGCGACCTCTTCCACAGGCCCCGCGACAATTCCAACAAGATGCTTGTGGAGCTGATCCGCCTCTTTGGCTCGCGCACCGGGTCCCAGCGGGTCCGGGTGCTGGTGGGCAACCACGACAAGTACCAGTCGCGGTTCACAGAGGACCTGACCATTGCGGTCTTGGAGGCCGCCGGGGCCGTTTCGCTGATGAAAGAGGACGGCCCGCAGTTCATTCTCGAAACCGACGCCGGGAGAACCCTGGTCGGAGCCAGCCCGGACGGCACGCCCCTGCCGCGGCGCTTCGACCCCGACCCTTCCGACGCGTCGCTTGCCGATCTCGACACAGTGGTCTGGCTGAGCCATCACAACATCCAGTTCCCGGAGTTCGAGGATCGCGCCTATGCCATACGGGAGCTGCCCGGCATCGACTGGCTCATCAACGGACACATTCACCGGCCCCAGCCCACAGTGCGCATGGGCCAGACCACCTGGGCCAACCCGGGCAACATCACCCGGCTGACCTTTTCCCGCCGGTCATTGGTCCGGGAGCCTGCCGCGGCCATCTGGACGCCGGGGTGCGAGGAGCTGGAGCGTTGGGTCGTGCCGTTCCTGCCCTTTGACCAGGTCTTCCCGGACCAGGAGTTTCCGCCCGAGGCGCAGGAGGCGGAGGGCGAATCGAATTTCATCAAGGGACTTGAGCGGCTGGCCTGGAAGCGGACCCACGAGGGCATGGGCCTGCGCCAGTTCCTGCAGGACAATCTGCCCAGGGAGACCCCGGAGGGGGCGCTCATCTGGGAACTCTACGAGGAGGTCACACACGGTGAATAGCAACCCCAACAAGACAGGGACAACCCGGGATGCTCAATTGGAACAGGAGCTTGGAGCACTGCGCCGCCAGTATGAACAACTGCGCGAGAAGCAGGTGCGCACCGAGCAGGACATGGCCAACCTGACCAGCCAGCTGGAGGGCCTCAAGGCCCAGGCCCAGGCGGAATACGGAACCAGCGACCCCGATGAACTGCACAAGCTTCTGCAAAGCAAACGCGAGGAAAACGAGCAGGTTGTGGCCAAGTACCGCGAGCATGTCCAAGATATTCAGGCGGCCCTTGCCGCAGTGGAAAACCGCGTGGAGGGCGAAGGGTAGTGGCTGGAGACGGCGTGCGCCGCGAGGCGGTCACGGCCTTTGCCGGAGCGGACTCCGGCCACGGTCTGCCCGATCTGCGTCAGGTGGAGCGTCGGCTCGACCGACTCTCGGCCCTGGCCGAGGGGATGCACGCCGAGCACGGCCGCGTGCTGGGCGATCTCGCGGACGTGCGCGACTTCCTGGTCCTCGCTCCCAGCGCCCGCGACACCCTGGAGGAACTGGCCACGGCCCTGTTCGGCCAGATTCTCGACGAGGTGGAGGCCAACCTGACCCATGCCGTGCGCGAGATACTGGGCCAGGACCGGGTGGTGGCCACCCGGCGCGAGGTCAAGAGCAACCGGCTCCAGATACACTTCGAGATCCACAACCAGGGCGACGGCGAGCAGGTGGAGGACATCATGTCCGGCCAGGGCGGCTCGGTCTGCAACATCCTCTCCGTGGGGCTGCGGCTCATCGCCCTGTCCCAGCTCCAGCCGGAAACCCACCGCCCGTTCCTGGTCCTGGACGAGCAGGACTGCTGGATCAGGCCCGCCCTCATCCCTGGCTTCATGAAGCTCATCGGCGAGATAGCCGACCGCCTGGAACTCCAGCTCCTGGTCATCAGCCATCATCCCCTGGACCTCTTTGCCGACGTGGCCGGGCGCATCTACGAGCTGCGGCCCGACCGCGAGCGCGGGGCCAGCATCCGGCGCGTCAAGTAAGGCGCGTCCTCTGCCGCCGCCGGGGAAGAGCCGTACCTCGGCATGACCAGGGCGTTTTCTATAGCTGTTGAAATCACAAGCGGAAACCGCCATCGGCGGGGTTGTCAGGTGATGTCGCCTCCGGCGGCCAAAGGGCTGTAGCCCTTTGGAATCCCGCTCCCGCCTTTGGCGAAAAATGTCTTGAAAAGAGGGCCTGCTGTCGACCGCGCCAACCCGGGAAAATACCGTACCAAGCAAGACGCCCCGAAACCGCTATGTTTCGGGGTTTTTGCCTTTTTATCGTTCCGAAACAATAGACAAAAAAGCTGACGATAACTTATCGTCAGCTTCTGCGTTTTTATTGCTCGCGCCCGGCTATTTGACGGCGACCCAGCTGCTGGCCATGGCCACCAGGGTCACGCCTGCGGCCAGCATGACCATCTGGTCAGCGGGCAGGGCGGGTATCTGGATGAGGAAGGGCGGGAAGTTGAGGGCGTCGGCGGCCAGACTGTGGGCGACAGCCAGCAGGCCGAGACCCGCGCCCGCGCCGGTCAGCCCCTGGATGAACCCGCTGGTGAGCAGGGGCCAGCGGATGTAGGACGGGCTGGCTCCCACAAGGGAGAGAATCTCGATCTCGTCGGTGCGGGTGAGCAGGGAGAGCTTGATGGTGTTGTGGACCACCAGCGAGATGACCAGGGCGAGGAAGCCGAGGATGGGCCAGATCACCACGCGGGTCAGGGTCATCCATCCCTGGGCCAGGTCCGCCCGGAAGGGAGTGTAGTTGACCTTGTCCACGCCGGGAAGGGACTTGAGCCGGGTGAGCAGCCGGGCGGCCCAGCCCTCGTCCTGGGCAGAGGGCGGCACGGCAAAGGAGGCCAGGGCGGAGTATGGCAGGGGGTTGTCGTCCGCCAGCCAGGAAAAGTTGCCTGTTTCGCCCAGGCTCCCGGCCAGCTCGACCAGGGCGGCCTCGGGGGTGAAGGGCGTGAAGTCCGCCAGATGGTCCATCGACTTGACGGCGTCCCAGTCCCTGACCACGGCCTCGGCAGGTTCGCCCTGCTTCCAGTATATCTGGAACTCCACCTGGCCCCGGCTCTTGAGCAGTTCCTGGTTGACCGTGTGCAGGCCCATGAGGATGAGGCCGGTGAGCAGGGTGACCATGGCCACGGCCACCATGGTCAGCAGTTTGGCCACGGGATGGAGGGTGAAGTCTGCCACGCCGCGCAGGGTCAGCCGCAGGATGCGT
>CAMYLL010000226.1 GCA_947259235.1 uncultured Pseudodesulfovibrio sp.
TGACGTACATAAACGACCAGTCGACGTTCCAGTTGTCGAGCTTGTAGCCCAAACCGGTGGAATAGAGCTGGCGGTCGTTGGCCGGGAGCATGAAGGAGGCGTAGCCTGCCCTGGTGGGAGTCTGGTCGTAGGCATACCCGAAGCGCAGCGCGAGCCAATCAGTGGCCCAGTACTCGGTACCGAGCTGGAAACGCCAGGTGTTCTTGTAATGCAGATCATCGAAGTTATTGATGATACCGCTATAGGTCATGCCGTCAACCGATTCCCAGCGAGTGTGGACCACGTCGAATTCCCAGGACCAGTTGTCCATGGGCTTGTAACCGACGCCCAGGGTGTAACTCCCCGGAAGGGTGGCCTCGATGGTCTGGCCGCTGGAGCCGGAGGACAGAGGCCCCCTCTGGCCGGACCCCTCGGTGACCATATTCATGGGAGCGCGCCAAGTCAGACCCGCAGACCACTGATCGTTGAAATCATAGTGCGCAGCCAGGTTGCCGCCAACGGCATAGCCCACGGTGTTGGCGCTGATGATGGCGGCGCCGACTTGCTTCTGGAGCTTGATTCCGCCCCTGAGAATTTCCACTCCGGCAGCCACGGAAAGATTGTCGTTGAACTTAAACGCCATGCTGGGGTTCAGCGAAACGGATTCGAGGTCGACGTACTGCAACCAGCCCTGGCCGTTCCATTCCTTGTCGTAATAGGTTCCCAGGCCGAAGCGGGTAAACGTACCGACGCCGAACCAGACGTTCTCGTTGGATTCCATCTGCCGGGTATAATAGGCGTGGGGCACGACGAACTTCTTGGCCTTGGTCTTGTTCTTGTGACCATCCACTATGACCGTGGCCTGAGGCGAGATGACAACGGCGCCAGCCAGGGCATGGGAGCCGTCAAGCTTGGTCATGAGCGCGGGGTTGGTGGCCACGACGGATGCGTCACCGGCAATGGCGTACCCGGTGGTCGCCATGGCAACGCCACGGTTGCTCCACTCATACAAAGCAAAGCCTCCAGCGTGAACGCTGGAAGCTGCGGCCAAAAGGCACACGAAAAGACTGCAGAAGACTGCAAACACTGCACGTTTCATCCTTCCCCCTTGACGGTTGTCGCGGCGTGCGCGGCGACTGTCTGCTCTATGAATCCGGCACCCTCCCAGATGCGGCGGGTCGCCCCGCCCCGGAAACATCGAGTCCGTTAATATTTACACAAAACACGGTTTTATAATCAAACTGTCACCATATGTACATAAAAAAAATGAGCGATTGCTGCCGCGAAGGCCACGTTTTGGGCACCGATTCACCCCTCAAGAGCGAAAGAACAGGCACGAATCTGGCAACAACACCACGGCAGGAAACTTCTACCCAGCAAAACGAGGATGCGCATGCTGCCCAGGTTGGACATCAAGGAAAAACACTTCCACGGTATGCTCGCCATCGGCGCGCTGGCCGGTATCGGCGAGGGATCCATGCGCTACGGGTTCACCCTCCACACTGCTTTTCCCGGCATGGTGCTCACCTTCGTCGCCGCTTTTCTTGGCGGATTCACTGGTTTTTTCTTCAAGGATTCATTCAGGGTGTATCGAGGGCAAAAACCGTATCGCGGGGTGAACAACGACGGCTGGCTCATGGGCGCGTTTATGGGGAGCTTCATCGGCACTCTCATTCAACTCGCCGACAGCGCTAGCGGTGCGAACCTCTTGGTGGGCTCCATGACCGGCGCGTACCTGGGCGCGATGCTTGGCGCGTTTCCCGATGAATTCATCACTCCCATTCTTGAGCTGATGATCACGCGACAAGCCTCCCGCCCCACCGTGCCCAAGTCGGCCCCCTGACGCCCACCAGAAATATACCGCAGAGAATGAAAAAGCCCCGACGATCTCTCGTCGGGGCCTTGTGAAAGGGAGGTGATCCCTTCACCATGTCGAAAGCTATTTCATCTCGACCCAGATGACCGCTCCGAGCTCCAGCTCGCGGCCTTCATAGGGCTGGCTGTCGGCGTTCAGACCGGCGAATCCCCACCATCCCTTCCAGGGGCAGGCAAAGGTAAACACGCCGTTGCTGTCGCACATCACTTCCTGCGTGACCATGCGCTCGTTGGGCGCGGTCCGCTTCTTGTCCTTGTTGTAGAACTCGACCTCGACACGGGCGCCCGGTACGGGCTTGCCGTCAACCATGACCACGCCCTGGAAGACGTTGCCCGCATAGTTGCCGAAGGGGCGGCTCAGGGGGACGATCTCGGTCTTGAGGCCCAGGGGCTGGTTCCAGTTCTCGCCCTCGCCGTATGCGTCGATGACGACCTTGGTGATGTGCCTGATGTAGTTGTTCTCGGCATCTTCCTTATAGGGAACCGGATCGAAGACAAAGGCGTAAAGACCGGGCTGACGAGGCGTGAAGGAAGCGGTCCAGGCGGTATGGTCCATGACTTTTGCGGGCTTGAGGGTTGCCAACAGGTCGGTTTTCTCTTCACCGTTGGCGACCACGAAAAATGCGGCAGGCTTTTCCAGCTCCATCCCGACCATCTCGAACGGATGCGAGAAGGACAGCGTCATGTTCACCGTCCGTTTGTCCTGGGTCAGCTCGTCGGTATCGGGAATGATCATGCCGAAGTGGGCGGCGGCAGCGCTCGCCATCGTCAGCACCAGCGCCAGTGTTAAAGCGGTAACCCGTGTCTTCATCTATCCAGACCTCCTGTGCGTTGAATTACATCAAATACATCATCATGAGCAGCAGATGCATACTGATATCAAATTAGTAACACAAGTCAAGCTGGAAATCTGATTTCTTCTAACGGAAATTCGCGCGGACAGTCCTGTACGAAGGACAACCATGACGAGGAAAAGATATCCGAAAATCAGGAGTCGTCCGAAGCTCGCCACCGCTTGGCGAAGAACACGCCGGAGATATTGTGCCACAGGCTGAACAGCGCTCCCGGCAAGGCGCTGGCCGGGCCGAAATACTTGACGGCCAGGGCGACCCCGAGGCCGGAATTCTGCATGCCGACTTCAATGGCCAGGGTTCGTGCGTCACGCTTGGAACAGCGACCAAGGCGAGCCAACCAGTAACCGATGGTCAGCCCCAGGCCGTTATGCAGGATCACGGCCACCAGGACGAGCGCAGGCAGGGCCAGCAGGGTTTGCTGGTTCAGCCCGATGATGCAGGCTATGAGCAAAGCAATGACTGTTATGGACAGCGACGGAAAGAAACGCAACAGCGGCTCAAGCCGCTTGCGAAAGAGTCGGCGCAGGATGAGCCCGTCAACCAGCGGAAAGACGACTATCCAGAATACGGAAATGACCATGGCCCCGAAATCCATCTCCACCTGCCGCTCAAGCAGCATATAGATGATGGCCGGGGTCAGCAATGGAGCCAGACATGTCGAGGCCAGGGTCATGGTCACCGAAAGCGGGACGTTGGCCCGAGCCAGATAGGCGATGACGTTGGATGCCGTGCCGCCGGGACACGCGCCCACCACGACCATGCCTATCACCGCCTCGGCCGGGAGAGCCAGCCCCAGCGAGATCCCCACGGCCAAAAGTGGCATGACCACAAACTGCATGACTACGCCAAAGCCAACAAGTCGCCACTTGCGCAGGATTTCGCGGAAGTCGGCAAAGTCGAGGGTCAGCCCCATGCCGAACATGATCACGCCCAGGCTCAGGGGGATATGCGGCTTGAGCCAGGTGAATGACGGCGGATACGCCAGGGCCACGGCGCACAGTGCCGTGGTTATGAGGATGAAATGCTTCTCGATAAAACGCGGAACGGATTCGATTGTCATGGTCATGGGGTTGTCAGACCTTCGGTATCATCTGCGGACCGGGGGGATGCTACCGGGCCTGGGTCATGGGCCGACCATGCGCTACCCCTCGATGGCTCCGCCGCAGCTGGACCCTGCCCCGGCCGTGCAGGCAAAACAGTGCGGCCCGGTGATTACCCGCCGATGAACCATGAGGTCGAGGTCGAACTCGTCGATGTGTCCAGGTGCCATGCGGCTCACGCCGAGGTCAAGAGCCTGGTTGAAATCACAGTCATAGAGCCGGCCGTCCCAGCCTATGTTGACCTGATGGCGGCACATGAGTCCGTCAACCGTGGCCGGGTTGAACGACGAGGCCAGCAGTTCCAGGTACTGCCTGTCCTTTCCGCTCTCCCGGAGGGAGTCCAGTGAACGGCCCACCGGCACGTTGGTGATGGTCAGGAGCCGGTTGAACACGATGTCGTACCTTTCCTTCATCTCCCGCTTGTAGTCCTTTTCCAACGCGGCCTGGCACGGGGGCAGACTCATGCCCACAGCTGGATTGAACACGAGATCAAGACTGAGATGGCCGCCCTCTCCATAGCCAAGCGCGTTGAGCTTTTTCAGTACGGCGATGCTCGCCGGGAAACACCGGTCGCCGCGCATACTCGCAACATTTTCCTCAAGATAGCACGGCATGGAGGCAACCAAATCAACCCCGTTTCCGGCAAAAAAATCGGGATAATCCGTCAACCCCGGTTCAGTCATGGCAGTAAGGTTTGTCCGAACCAGCACCCTGTGCCCTGCCTCGCACAAGGTGGTCACGAAGTCCTTGAGATGGACGTTGAGCTCCGGCGCGCCGCCGGTAATGTCCACCAGCGCGGGTTTGATGCTGTCTGCCAGGGCGATGACGCGCTTCATGGTTTCCCACGACATGGCCTCCTGCCTGGCTGGAGAACAGTTCAAATGACAATGGGTGCATGCCTGGTTGCACGCCAGGCCAACGTTGACCTGGAGAGTGTCTATGCCTTCGGCGGTGATGACGCCGCCGATTTTCTCATCGAATTCATTCATGATGTCGTTCCTTGGTGTGTTTTTTCAGACCTCGGAGACAATACCCATTTCCACTTTTTTTTCAACGTCCCATCCCGGTAGGGAATCACCGGCCGCGACAATGAAACCCTATTCCTATGGCAAATGGATGGTTGACGAACCGGGGGAGAACACTGTAGGAAAGCCTTTCCCGATCAGAGGGAAGCCGGACGGCGTCAACGCCGAAAACCCCGTCAG
>CAMYLL010000227.1 GCA_947259235.1 uncultured Pseudodesulfovibrio sp.
CAAGCGCGACAATTACGTCGAACTGTACCAGGGCACCATCAAGGAATGCCTGGACGTGGCGATGGAACTGAAAAATGCCGCAATCGAGAGGAGCAACTGATGTGGGGTAAAACTACAACTGATTCAAAAATAAGGGGTTGGGATCTTAGGGTTGACCTAGATTTAGGTCACCTCTCTGTGGATGAAATATACAGCACGAGCTTTCGTGATGCTTTGGTAGAAAGCATCCAAGCTGACATCTCAATAAAGATACGAAAGGCTGTTGCTGCTGATCCCAGAATCAGAGAAGCGAACGAAGCGCTCAAAAATCAGCTTGTCAAGATAATTCTCAAGGTAGCCCAAGAAGAGCTTCCTACCCATGTCGAGCGGAGCGAGACATGATAAGGGTCATCATCACCCCGCACGTCTCGGTCGGCAAGTGCCACGGATGCGGCGAGCAGTGCGAGCATGGCACCATTGTGCTCGACGGCACCGCTCAGCCCTGGCACCCCCGGTGCTGGAACAAGCTCGAGTACGACATCCGGGTCCACGCGAGCGACCACGCCCACCGGTGCCGGGGCTGCGGCAGCAAGATCCAGGACTACGACTGGCAAATCAGCCAAGGGTGGAAAACCCCAGCTACCACTATGAGCATAGAGCGATTTCATGTGGAATGTTGGAATAATCAGGGTGGGAAGACATTTCTTTCGGAGGTTAAATTTACGCCAGCTGAAGACGAAAAACTCACCTATCTTTCATCGAATGGACTACATCAACTACAACAAGTCCCTAAACCGAGTGAGACCTCTTCACCGGGCGAGGCTTCCGAGCCCGACCCTTGGCCCCTAGACCGGCCCCCGCAGGTCAACGGGGGCGACTTGTCGATCGATGCCGGCGACTTGGAACTCGAGATCTGGGAGGTGTTCTCGGGTGAAATAACCCAGCGCCCCGTATAGGGGTATAGACCATAAATGTTAGTTAGTAAGTACTATTTATATTTAATAACTATTGGTACTAAGAAATAGTACATAGTAGTTAGTATGTTTCTGGCTGTATGGGCCTCATAGGCCCTATACAGACTACAAAAGAAAGTTGACAAGAAGGTTTTCCAGCGGTACACTTGAAAGAGATCCTGCCGCGAAAGAATGGACCTATGCTGAAATGTAAGAAATGTGGTATAGTAGACCTCGAGAAAGAACACAGCGTATTTTGTGGCGCATGTGAACTAATTGAAGGCAGAAGGGTACCAGGGCTCCTTTGCTGGTTTTGTGCCCATTTTCAATTAGAACCAGGAGAGCCCGGCTGGTCAGAGTGGACTCCGGGGTACGATACAACCTCGCATTGCAAGGTGTGCGAAGATCCACACGAGTATCCGCAACAGGCGGAGACGTGCCCTGAGTTCAAGTGGCATGAATCAATTCTCAAGCGATGGAAGGTGGATGAGACGTGAAAAAGAAACTGAAGTTCGATTTCTCGCGATTTGGGTGCAACGAGGACGCGTTCAAGGGGCTTGTGGAAGCGATGGGGTTTGAGTGTGAGACCGAGGATGGGGTGTATGTGAAGCCCGGGAACTTGGTTTATATGGGTGAGACAAAAGCTGTTGTAGTCCCCAGTCCTCGTAGTGATGGGGATAAAGAGGTTATCTATGTAGTACATACAACTAAATTTTGTGACCTGGAATATACGTGGAACACATGCGGTGGTGGGTATGTAACCAGCTATCCGGAAAAAAAACCAGTGCTGGGGTACGCAGATGAAAATTAGCGCACTCGTTTCACTCGTGACGCTGGCACTGCTAGCAAGCTGCCGGGGCCCGGCTGCCCCGGATTGGGAGGACTCACCCGCCCCTCCAGTGGCCAGCCGCATGACGGTGCGCTACGTGCCGTCCCAGGAGCACATGGCGACGCTGGCGGGGTACATTGGCCAAGAGCTTATGGCGGGGGCTGTTTTCGACTCGAGCTTCGCCAACAACGGGCAGTATGTGGGGCCGTGGCCCGGCCCGTATGATAACTGGGCTCTGGTGATTTATATGATCCGGCCGAACGGCGCGCACAGCAGTTATGTGTGGTGGAGTGCCTTCCGGCGCGAGTATATCCCGATAGAATTGCCGTGATGCCGCCTCATTTGGCTCCTAAGCCACGATCGGGGTGAGGGTGGTGTCATTGATCCAGTTGGCCCACGATCGGGCCTTAGAATAGAAAAGAGGTGTTTTAAGTAATGAGCATGATGTACTGCCATACGTGTGATCGGTTGCTTGACACAGATTACGAGCTAGGGTGCGAGCGATGCTTAGAAGCTGGCCGGGATTGGTGCTGGATCTGTGCTACGGGATACAGTCCTTACGAAAAACATAAGCATGGCCCAGATGATGAAAAATTAATTCAGAGAGCTGATAATCCTTACACATAATGAAAAAATCCATCACAATCATAGGCGGCCTGCTTGCCGTCGCCACCTTCGCGGCATGGGCCAGCGGGGCAGTGTTCATCGCGCAGGCATCCGGGGCCGGTGTGCTGACCATCAGCCACGCTGGGAGGACAGATCGTTTGTTCGGTATGAATCCGGACTGCATATACGCGGGGGTCCGGGTCGGAGATTTTCTCGAGATTAGATCACTTTGTTGGCTGACAGGCTAGGCGCACTGGCTGGCAAGGGTGAAGGTTGAGAACACACCAAACACGGGGGAACACATGAGCAAAAATACGCGAACATATCAACTTGTTGCTGTCTATGGAGCAACAGAGGGGTTGATAATGTGTGCGGATGAAGGCGGGCTAGCCGACGCGATACGCGACAAGAACGAAGCGAAGCAGGCCCTACTTGACCACATAGACAAACTCACCCGTGATAATAAGGCACTACTGGCGGCCTGTGAGCGTGGCCTGTCTGCGTTAGCGGCAAACGGGGCGCCGAACTGCGAAGCCGCAAAGGAAATGCGGCAAGCCATCGCCCAGGCCAAGGGGGAGAAGTGAGCAAGGTAGAAGATAAGCTATACGAGGCCCAAGCCGAGCTCGTTAATAAGATCGGAGAGGCGGCCGTTGCTGAAGCAAAAAGGCATGGTGTGGTTTTGACCAAAGAATACGCCGATAAAATCGGCATGTGGATTTGGGATAACGCGGTTATCAATATCAGCCTGGAGGTCCTCTAATGAGCAAGGACTACAAGCACGAACTGGCAATGAATGTTTATAACGTCATCCTAAGCGGTGATGGGTGTTTTTTCCTCGCGGTTGATATAGATGACGCGCTAAACGAAGCGAAAGTATATGCGGAGGAAAACGGGTTCGATGTGGAGGGCGTGACAGAGATGGGGCCCATTGACAACCCCGTGTGGGCTAGTATATGGGCGTCTAAGAAGTTCCAGGCGGACGCTATCAAGACCGCCAAGGGGGAGAAATGAGCACATGCGAACATTGCAACGGGACGCAGGCTTGGCGAGGCAGGTCTCAAGGGATTCATCGCGTTACTGGGCCCGATCATGGCTCGCCTGGGTGGCCTTGGCCTTGACAGGTTTGCTGGTGGGTGCTATACTGCGGGCGGGAAGTTAATGGAATGGAGGGCGGAAGAATGAGCGGCAAAGAAAGTGAAGGACTGCGGTGGCTAGAGATTGCGCAGGGGAAGCTCGATGTTGTCGCGAATAAGCGCGCGGAGATGGACAATGCCCTCGCCACCCTCGACAACACCGAGGACGCAGGACAGCGCACCCCATCGTGCGAATGGTATGACGACGGCGAGAAGTGGGAGACTGAGTGCGGTGAGGCATTTTGTTTTCACGACGGCGGGCCGGTTGAGAACGGCATGAAGTTTTGCCCGTATTGCGGGAAGCCGTTAGGAGTCAAGCGCAACACCGAGGACGCAGAGCCGTGCGACGTGTGCGAGGGCAGCGGGATGTTGCCGCCAGACTTCCCCGACCAAGTTGGCTCGATAGCAACGCCCTGCCCCAAATGCAAGGACAAGTCATGAGTATAGAAAAGCACGTAACATCGAGAGAACTGTCAGAGGCGTTGAAGGATGCGGGGGCGGAGCAGTTAGGTGGACGGGAACAGATAAAGGTGTTTTGGTGGGTTTTAGTTTGGGAGCAATGGCGTTTGGATTTAGCAGAATCAAAACAGTGGGGCAATCACTACCGGTGCCGCGCCTTTCTCCTATCAGAGCTTTTAGAGATGGGGCGCGATTTGCGTGACGACGAAAGCGACGTTGGGCACTTCCTGGGCCGTGCATTGTTCGAGTATCCGCATCTGGCACCCATAGAAGCCGCCGCCAATCTTCTGATAGAGTTGCTTAACAAAAGTTAGTGTACAAAATTTTCTTAGTGAAAGGCGAACGAAGTGAGCAAAGAGAAAGAAAACCTGGACATCGTGCCGGAAGGGCCGACCGTCGAGTACAGCGTCCACCTGCTGAAGATGAGCGACGGCACCCTGCAGATGCAGACGCGGCCGGAGGATCTCAGCCTGAACGACGTGGATGAGCTGGTGACGCGGGCCTTCAGGAACTTGGGGGTCAGCATGGTGCGGCAGATGGTGACGGGTGAGCTGGCCACTCTTGAGATCGAGCTTGGCGAGATCAAAAAGATGTTGACCAAGGATGGCGGATCGCGTATAGTAAGTCCATGAGAGGGACAGCCGCTGAGTTTCTAGCGAAATACATACTGCTCGAGAAAGGCTACGAGGTGGCCGATGTCCTGCGCCAAAGTGCCGCGCAGGATATCCTTTTTCGACCACCTGCGGTGGCCGGGGAAGAACTAAGAAAGCCCTGGTTCCAGGGCCAAATCAAGCGCGCGTATGAGAAGGCCACGGGCGGGCTGTGGGTCAACACGGAGAAGCGTGACGGCAAGCGTTATAGCGCGGACGAGATCGACTTCATCGTGGCGGTGTGGCCGCCTTCCAAGGACAATTCCCCAGCTTACTGGGCCGACCTTTGGCTCATACCGTTTTCGGAGCTGATACACGTTACGGGGCCGCATGCCGGCGAGATCAAGGGACGGTT
>CAMYLL010000228.1 GCA_947259235.1 uncultured Pseudodesulfovibrio sp.
CCGGCAACAACACCCCGGTCTTCTTCATCCGCGATCCGCTCAAGTTCCCAGACTTCATCCATACCCAGAAGCGCGATCCGGCCACCAACCTCAAGAGCCCGACAATGGCCTGGGATTTCTGGTCGCTGACGCCGGAGTCCATCCACCAGGTGACCATCCTCTTTTCCGACAGGGGAACCCCGGCCACCTTCCGCAACATGAACGGCTACTCCAGCCATACATACAAATGGTACAACGCCAAGGGCGAGTATTTCTGGGTGCAGTATCACTTCAAGACCGACCAGGGCATCCAGAACCTGACCGGCCCGGAGGCAGGAGAGATGTGCGGCAAGGACCCGGACCACGCCACCCGCGATCTCTACGACGCCATCGCGCGCGGCGAGCATCCGTCCTGGACCTTGGAGATGCAGATACTGACCCCCAAGCAGGCCGAAACGTTCGGCTGGGACATCTTCGACATCACCAAGGTCTGGCCGCACAAGGAGGTTCCGCCCATGACCGTGGGCAAGCTCGTGCTCAACCGCAACCCGGAGAACTACTTTGCCGAGGTGGAGCAGGCCGCCTTCAACCCGAGCAACCTCGTACCCGGCATCGGCGTCTCGCCCGACAAGATGCTCCAGGGCAGGCTGTTCTCATATCACGACACGCATCTGCACCGGCTCGGGCCGAACTACCACCTCATCCCGGTGAACCAGCCCAAGCACGCGCCGGAGAACAACTATCAGCGCGACGCCGCCATGCGCGTGGACGCCAACGGCGGGGGCGGCCCCAACTACTGGCCCAACAGCTTTGATGGTCCGGCGCCCGACGACGTGTCCCTGGAGCCGGATATCCCCCTGGCGGGCGAGGGCGGCCGTCACGAGTTTGCCCACGAGAACGACGACTTTGTCCAGCCCGGCAACCTCTACCGTCATGTCATGAAGGAGCAGGACCGGGCCAATCTGGTGAGCAACATCCTGGGCAGCCTGGGGACTGTGCCCAAGCCCATCCAGCTGCGCCAGTGCGCGCTCTTCTACAAGGCGGACGAGGACTACGGAACCCGCGTGGGCAAGGGACTCGGCCTGGATATGGCCAAGGTCAAGGAACTCGCGGCCATGACCCAGGCGGAGCGCGTGGCCGCCACCCCGATCAAATAAGCGGGCGCATTGCGCCGCATCATTGTGTGCCCCCTGTCCGCCTCGGCGGGCAGGGGGCCTTTGTCTGATGCACGGCGAGTTCCCGTGCCGGGCTGCCACTTCACCCTTGTCTCCCGTCGGCTTTCAGCGTAGAACGAGATCAAGTCTCAAGAAAATCTAGACTTCGGGTCGCACGACCTCGTCGCATGGCAACGGCCGGAGGCTTCCGGCGCGGTTGATGCGCGGGCGACGCCCGGATTTCGGAGGGGCGGTGAAGCAGCAGGTTCTCGCGGGGATTCCGGATGTCCTGGACGAACAGAAGTTCGCCCACGGCGGTAATCTGCGCCGTCTGGCCGAGCAGGCCGGATGCTCGCCCGACGAGATCCTGGATTTCTCGGCCAACGTCAATCCCCTTGGGCCGCCGCCCTGGCTGGGCCAGGTGGTGGGCCAGGCGCTCCAGTCCGTGGATTCCTACCCGGACCCGGACAGCCAGGAGCTGCTCATGGCCGCATCCGAGCTGTACAAGGTATGGCCCACGCAGGTTATCGCGGGCAACGGCGCGTCCGAGCTGATCTTCGCGGCCGCGTCCCTTGGCGGCTTTGGCAGGGCGATCATCCCTTCGCCCACCTATGTGGACTATGCCCGGGCCTGCAAGGCGCACCGGCTCCAGGTGGTGGAGGTCCCGCTCAATGACGACCTGACCGTGAATTTTCCCGCCATGGGACCGCTGCTGACCACGCCCTCGCTGGTTTTTCTCTGCAATCCGAACAACCCCACCGGCACGACCTTTTCCAGCGCCGACCTGCGCGAGGTGGCGACCATGTTCCCGCGCTCGCGCTTCATCGTGGACGAGTCCTTTGCCGAGTTTCTGCCCGAGGACACGGACAGACTGATCCGCGACAGGCCGTCCAACGTCATCACCGTCCTCTCCCTGACCAAGTTTTTCGCCATCCCGGGCATCCGCCTGGGGCTGGCCTTTGCAGACCCGGACGTCATCCTGCGGCTCAAGCTGGCTATGCCCGCGTGGTCGGTCAACACCCTGGCCCAGAAGGTGGGCGCGCGCTGCCTGCGCGACCGTGCCTATGCCGCGCGCACCCGGGAGCAGACCGCGCTGCTGCGCGAAAATCTCGCCTCGGGCCTGCGCCACGTCCCCGGCATCAAGGTCTGCCCGGGCGAGGCCAACTACCTGCTGTGCCGGGTCGAGCGCATCGGCCAGGACGCCGTGCCCCTGCGCGAGCGGCTGCTCATGGAGCACCGCATCGCCATCAGGCTGTGCGGCAACTACGAGGGGCTGGACAACAACTGGTTTCGGGTGGCCGTCAGAAACGGCGACGACAACGAGCGGCTGATCCGGGCCATGGAGGCGGTGAGCGGGACCGGGCGCGGGCCGGTGGTCAGGCGCACCAAGCGCACCCCGGCCCTGATGATCCAGGGAACCAGCTCCAACGCGGGCAAATCGGTGCTGGCCGCCGCCTTTTGCCGCATCTTTCTGCAGGACGGCTACTCCGTGGCCCCGTTCAAGGCCCAGAACATGTCGCTCAACTCCTTTGTCACCGACGAGGGGTGCGAGATGGGCCGTGCCCAGGTGACCCAGGCCATGGCCTGTCGCCAGCGGCCCGACGTGCGCATGAACCCGGTGCTGCTCAAGCCCGGCTCCGACATCGGCTCCCAGGTCATCGTCATGGGCAGGCCGGTGGGCAACATGAGCGTGGGCGAATACGTGCGCTACAAGCCGCGCGCCTGGGAGGCGGTCAAGGCCGCCTACGACTCCCTGGCCAACGAGCACGACATCATGGTTCTCGAAGGCGCGGGCAGTCCGGCCGAGGTCAACCTCAAGCATCACGACATCGTGAACATGGCCATGGCCCGGTATGCGCAGGCCCGGGTGCTCCTGGCTGGTGACATCGACCGGGGCGGGGTGTTCGCCTCCATGGTGGGGACCATGAACCTGCTCACCCCGGCGGAACGCGACACGGTAGAGGGTTTCCTCATCAACCGTTTTCGGGGCGACGCCTCCCTGCTGGACCCGGCCTTCGGCCAGATGTTCGAGCACACGGGCAAGCCGGTCATGGGGACCATTCCTTATATACACTCCCTGGGACTGCCAGAGGAGGACTCTGTTTCCTTCAAGGAAGGGTTCCGGCCCGAGGGCGACAAGCTGCCGCCCGACCAGTGCGTGGACATCGTGGTCATCGACCTGCCGCGGATATCGAATTTCAACGACATCGACCCGCTCCACGCCGAGCCGGACGTGTGCGTGCGCGTGGTGTCCGATGCCCACGAGCTGGGCACGCCCGACGCGGTAATCATCCCCGGCTCCAAGTCCACCGTGCCGGACATGAAGGCCTTGCGCGGCGCGGGCATGGCCGCCGCATTGCGCGCCCTGGCCGCCGAGGGAGGCCGCACCCGCGTGGTGGGCATCTGCGGCGGGTTCCAGATGCTGGGCGAGCTGGTGGACGACCCCTACGGGCTTGAGTCCGAGACCACGCGCATGGACGGCTTCGGCCTGCTGCCCGTGCAGACCACCCTGGTCCCGGAGAAAACCCTGACCCGGACCTGGGGCACGCACTCCAAGTCCGGCCGCAGCGTCCACGGCTACGAGATTCATCACGGCCAGACCAAGCCGCTGTCCGATTCCCTGCGCGTGGCCCTGCGCGACAACGCGGGCCAGCCCCTGGGGTTTGCCCGGGGCGACGGCCGGGTCTGGGGAACCTATCTGCACGGGTTGTTCGATGCCGACGAGTTTCGCCGCTGGTTCGTGGACCAGCTCCGCATGGACAAGGGGCTGGCCCCCCTGGAGACGGTCCAGGTCCGGTTCGACCTGGAGGACGCCCTTGATCACCTGGCCAGCATCGTGCGCGAGGCGGTGTGCATGGAGAAGATATACAAGGCCCTGGGCTTCAGCGGCTGTTGCACCCAGGCCAGCCTGTTCCGTTCGGTGGGCGGGTGAGTCGTTTTTTGTCGGAGAAAGTTGGTCTTTGGAAAAAGGTGAAATATTTTTTGTCAGGTACCACCAGATGCCTGAAGCTGAAATTAGAATCACTTTGTCCAGTCAGCGCAGTGGCATAAGAGTGTTTTATCAGCGACAGGGCTTCTGCGCCGAAAAGAATTTCACGTTTTTTTATCGAGTTGATGAAAAATATGTGTTGACTTTCCCTTGGCGATAGCGAATAGGTAGCGCTCATACGCCAGCGGCACCCGTGGAGGTGTGGCCCCAATGTGGCTGGAGCTGGTTAGAACAAACAGGTATATCGAGGGGCAGCGTGCGCATCTTGTACGCTGCCCTGTTTTGATATAGGCGCATGTGCGTCAACGCAATACCCACTTTCTCAGGAGAAAATTGAATGTCCAAAAAACTGTATGTCGGCAACCTGTCCTGGTCCTCCACTGAAGATGATGTCCGTACCGCTTTTGAAGCTTACGGCGAAGTGACCTCTGTCAACCTCATCGAGGATCGTGAAACCGGCCGCCCCCGTGGCTTCGGTTTCGTTGAAATGGACGATGCCGGCGCTCGTGAAGCCATCGCGGCTCTCGACGGCAAGGAATTCGGTGGCCGTAACATCAAGGTCAACGAAGCCAAAGCCCGTGAAGAACGCCCGCGCTGGTAGTCCCCGTAGATAAGGAACCGTCCTCATATACGGCGCCCGTCTCCCCTTGGGGAGACGGGCGTTCCTCTTTTCGGCCCTGCCCGTTCCCCCTTCCGGGGAGCGGGCAGGGCCGTTTTTTTGACACCAAGCACCACCGACGTGCTACACTGGGTCAAACGCCGTTTCCCAGACAGGGACGGCAGACCCAACGGAGGATTTCATGGAGTCGTTTTAGGTCGTCGGCTGGCTG
>CAMYLL010000229.1 GCA_947259235.1 uncultured Pseudodesulfovibrio sp.
ACGGCATCTATCCCGGCGGCGCGGAGCTGGCGGCCATGGCGCCGGGCAAGCAGGCCTTTTTCGCCCTCTACTATACCATGACCGGCCTGCACGGGGTGCATATCGTCATCGGCATGGCCGTGCTCGGCTGGGTCTACTGGCTGATCCACGCGGGCAAGTGCACCCCGGACTATTTTGTGGCCCTGGAGAACGCCGGGCTTTACTGGCATCTGGTCGATCTCATCTGGATCTACCTGTTCCCGCTCTACTATCTCATCGTCTAGAGGAGGACACGGCATGGACTCTCATGAAAACACGCACGCCGCGGCCCACCACGGCCCGAGCTATACCCTGTTCGTCTCCATCTGGGCGGTGCTGCTCGTCATGACCGGGGTGACGGTGGCAGTCTCCCGCGTTGACCTCGGCTTTCTCAACGTGGTGGTGGCTCTGACCATAGCCTCCACCAAGGCGGCCCTGGTGACCTTCTTCTTCATGCACCTCAAGTACGAGAACCTGACCTTCAAGCTCATGGTGCTGGCGGCCTTTGTCATCCTGGCTATCTTCATCGGGATGACCTTCTTTGACACGGCATACAGGGCGGTGGGTTGATCCATGTATCCGCAGATATTCAGCGCGGCCCGCGAGGTCGATCAGGCGTTTCTCATCATCCTGGGGTTTTCCGTGCTCATCCTGGTGCTGGTCACGGTCTGCATGCTCTGGTTCCTGTGGCGCTACAACTTCCGGCGCAGTCCCCGCGCGGCGGACATCCGGGGCAACGTCTGGGCCGAGATAATCTGGACCGCGCTGCCCACGGCCATCGTCCTCGGCCTGTTCTGGACCGGCTGGACCAGCTTCAAGGCCATGCGCACCATCCCCGAGGGGGCCATGGAGGTACAGGTCGAGGCCCGCATGTGGTCGTGGAAGTTCACCTACGAGAACGGCAAGACCAGCCCGGAGCTGTTCATCCCCCTGGATGTGCCGGTGAAGCTCGCCCTGTCCTCGCGTGACGTCATCCATTCCTTCTACATCCCGGCCATGCGCGTGAAGTGGGACATGGTTCCCGGCATGGAGACCGATGCCTGGATCCAGTCCGACACCCTGGGCGAGTATGACATCTTCTGCTCGGAATACTGCGGCCTGCGCCACGCCAACATGATCACCAAGCTCAAGGTGCTCCCCGGGGAGGATTTTGAGACATGGCTCAACGCTGCGCCCGGCGAAGCGACCAAGCCGCGCGGTCTGACGGTGATGGAGGAGTTTGGCTGCTTCGACTGCCACGCCATGGACGGAACGGGCGATATCGCCCCGCCCCTCAACGATATCGCGGGTACGACGCGGACCATCATCCTTCCCGGCGGCGAGAAGCGGAGCGTCACGGTGGACGCCGGGTATCTCAAGCGGGCCATATCCAACCCCGGGGCGGAGATAGTGGACGGTTTCGGCGACGACATGCCGCCCTACGAGGGCGATATGTCCGGCGAGGACATGGATGCGGCGGTCAACTATCTGCTGGGGCTTGACGAGGGCGGCGCGCCCCTGGCGGCTCCGGTCCATCCCGGCCTGCGCCTGGCCGAGGAGGAAGGATGCCTCATGTGCCACGTCACCTCGGGGGATTCCACCGAGGACGCCCCGAGTCTTGACGGCCTCTACGGCTCGGAAATCAGGGGCCGCGTCTCGGGCGAGGAGCAGACCGGCGTGGCCGACGACGCGCACCTGCACACCTCCATAGTCGACCCCTCGGCCTGGGTGGCGGACGGCTACGACGACGTCATGCCCGCCTATGACGACCTGGATGAGGAAACCCTCGAAGGGCTGGTCTCGTTCATCAAGTCCCTGGGCGGGAGCCGATGATCGACGCCCGGTCGCTGGCGCGGCTCGTGCGTCCCGGGGTCAGCCTGGCCGTGGCTGGCGGTGCGCTCTTTGGCGCGCTCTATCATTGCCGTGGCGCGGGGCAGACGCTCTCGCTCCCGGGCGACCTGGCCCACGGGCTGGCGGCCGCCCTGGGCGCGGGCGTGCTGTGCGCGGCCTGCTCGGCCCTCAATCACGTGCAGGAGCGGGGGGCCGACGCGCTCATGCGACGGACCATGGACCGCCCGCTGGCCTCGGGAGCCATGTCGGTGCGGTGCGGGCTGGCCGTGTCGCTTGGGCTGTTCCTGGCCGGATTCATACTGTTCTTCCTGGCCGGTGGCTGGCCGCTGCTGGCCCTGGGGCTGGCCGTTCCCCTTATCTACAACGGCCTCTATACGCCTCTCAAGCGGGTCACGCCCATGGCCCTGCTGCTGGGCGGCCTGAGCGGTGCGTTGCCGCCGCTCACGGGCTGGGTGGGTGCGGGCGGCAGCGTCCTTGATCCGGCTATCCTGGCCGTGACCACGGTGTTCTATCTGTGGCAGGTTCCCCTTTTCTGGCTCTTGCAGGAGCGCCATGGCGAGGACTACCGCCGGGCCGGGTTTCCCACCCTGGGTAGCCGGTTGCCCGCCCGTCTTTACCGGCCGCTTCTGGGGCTATGGGTCGGGGCGTATTTCATCGGGCTGGCCTGTCTGGCCTATGTCTGCGGGCCGGGGTCTGCGGCGTGGCTGGTCCCGCCTGCCGTGTTTCTGGCCGGAGGCTGGGCCCTGCTGGGCGTGGCCCGCCGGGGCCGGGCGCCGGCCATGGCCGTTTCCGCTTCGCTGCCCCTGGTCCTGGCCCTGCTGCTTGGCAATACATTCTGATTTCGAGGGGGTTTGCAGACAATGATGTGGCTTCATCCGTTCATCCAGTCCGTGGCGCTGATCCTGGCCGTAGCCGTCCTGTATATGGGCATCCAGCGGTTCCGGTTCCAACATCTCAAGATCAAGGCCGCCTTCAATTGGAAGCGCCATGTCCTGCTGGGCAAGGTGGTCCACGGCCTGTGGCTGGTAGGGTTCGGGCTGGGGCTGTTTATGGCCCATTCCGCCTGGGGGTCCGTCAATCTGACCGGTCCCCACTTCCTGGCGGGCGTGATCATGGTTCCGCTCATTCTCATCAGTCTGGCCACGGGCCTTGTTCTTGAGAAGCCCAAGGGCAGGCGCGCCGGGCTGGCCCTGACCCATGGCGTCTGCAACGTGATCCTCTTCCTGCTCGCCTGCTATCAGGCGTGGACCGCCGTGGAGGTGGTCCGGCTCTTCCTGCTCGACTGATTGTCCCGTTTCCGTCACGGCGAAGCAGCCCCCGCTCACAGGTGTGTGGACGGGGGCTTTTGCGTGGGCACGGGCTCGATCAGATGGAAGTCGGGGAGCGGGATCGGCTACAGCTCCACCTGCATGCCGATCTCGATGACCCTGTCGGCCGGGATGCGGTAGTAGCGGACCGGGCTGGTGCTGTTGCGGGCCATGAAGATGTAAAAGGTCTTCCAGAGCCGGGGTTTTGCGTCGGCTGTCAGGGTTTCCCTGCCGAGGAAGTAGACCATGTCCTCCATGTGCGAGGCCAGCCCCAGACCTTCGACCCCCTGCATGACCAGGGGCACGTTGGGTGATTCGGCGAACCCGAACCGGGCCACCACCCGGCTGATGCCCGTGTCGAGGACCTTGACCACCAGACGCTCGTCCTCGTCCACGCGTGGGACCGGCTCGGTGATGACGGAGAAGAGAAGCACGTGCTCCTTGAGCTGGCCCGTGAGCCGGATGTGATGCAGGAGGGCGGGCGGCGTGTCCCGGGCAGAGGCGGAGAGAAAGACCGAGGTTCCCGGGGTGCGGGTGACATGGTGCTCCTTGAGCAGCGCCGGGAGCTGGTCCAGGGGGATGCGGTACTTGCCGAGCCGGTCGCGGACCACGGCGCGCCCCCTGGCCCAGGTCAGCATGGTCAGGCAGATGGCCCCGGCCACGGCCAGGGGAATCCAGCCGCCCCCAAACAGCTTGGACAGGTTGGCCCCCAGGAATCCGAGGTCAAAGAGCATGAAGAACGCGCACAGCGCCGCCGTTCCGATCAGGGGCCAGCCTCGCACCTGCCGCAGGTAGATGAAATAGAGGACCGTGGTGATGCACATGGTGGAGGTGATGGCAATGCCGTAGGCCCCGGCCAGGCTGTCGGACGTTCTGAAGCTCACCACCAGCAGCAGGCAGGCGGCGGCCATGAGCCAGTTGGCCATGGGGCAGTAGATCTGGCCCTCCGCTTCATCCGAGGTGTGCGTGATCCTGACCCGGGGCAGGTAGCCCAGCTGCACGGCCTGCCGGGTCAGGGAGTAGACGCCGGAGATGATCGCCTGGGAGGCGATGATGGTGGCGCAGGTGGCCAGGACGACCATGGGGATCAGCATCCAGCGCGGAACCAGCCCGTAGAATGGCGTGGCCGCCGCGCCGTGGTCGGCCAGCAGCAGCGCTCCCTGGCCGAAGTAGTTGACGAGCAGGGCGGGCATGGCCACGCCGTACCACGCCAGGCGGATGGGCCTGCGTCCGAAGTGGCCCATGTCCGCATAGAGGGCCTCGCCCCCGGTGATGCACAGGACCACCGCGCCCAGGACGATGGCTCCGGTCCAGCCGTTGTGGACGAAGAATCGGACCGCGTGGCTCGGGTCCAGGGCGGCGAGCACCGCCGGGACGTGGACGATCTGGCGCGCGCCCAGCCAGGCCAGGACCAGGAACCACAGCAGCATGACCGGGCCGAAGACGCGCCCGATGCGCTGGGTTCCCTGGCTCTGAAAGGCGAAGAGCAGCACCAGCACGGCGCAGGTGGTCGGGACCACGAAGGCGTCGGCCCGGGCGGTAACGGCGGAGAGGCCCTCCAGGGCGGCCAGCACCGAGATGGACGGGGTGATGAACCCGTCGCCATAGAGCAGGGCCGCGCCGAACAGGGCGGCCACCATGACCCACGGCCTTCCGGCGCGCCACTTCTCGGGCAGCAGGGAGAAGAGGGCCACGATGCCGCCCTCGCCCTGGTTGT
>CAMYLL010000230.1 GCA_947259235.1 uncultured Pseudodesulfovibrio sp.
CCTGATGCTGCCCCGCAGCGTGCCCCGGAGCAGTTCGCGTTCGGCCACGACCAGGGAGTACTGCTTCATGGCCACTTCCAGGGTGCGGATCATCTCATCAATCGAGCTGGGCTTGGTCAGAAAGCGGAACACGGCGCCATCGTTGACCGCGGCGATGGCCGAGTTCACGTCGGCGTGCCCTGTCAGCATGACCCGGACCGTGTCGGGCGACACCTCCTGAACGCGCTTGAGGAACTTGATCCCGTCCATGCCGGGCATCTTGAGGTCTGAAACCACCACGGCAAAGGGCCCCGACGAGCCGATCTTCTCCAGCCCCTCGGCAGGCCCCAGGGCCGTGTCCACGGTAAACCGTTTGCGCAGGGAAGCCCTGTAGGTGTCGAGGATGTTCTGCTCGTCGTCGACAAAAAGTACCTTCTGATCCGTTTTCATTCACCCTCCAAACGCTTCCGGCACGCGTCGCGCCAGATTTCTATTCGATCGCTCTTACCGACGACATCGAGCCAGTCCATATCGAGAGTCGGGAAAATATAGCCCCCGCCGCTGTCGCTGATCTCGTGCTGCAGGGCGTCGGCCACGTGAACGACACAGGCCATGGAAAACTCCCTGGACGACGGGTCCGGGGCATGATGGCCGAAGACCGCCTCCACCGTCCCCTTGCCAAATCCCCACAGCCCGGCGAGATACGCCCCCACCTCGGCATGGCTGACCCCCAGCTCGCGCCGCTCGATGGACAGGATAGGCCCGCCGCCCTTGCGGGCCTGGTCCACCACGGGCTGGTACGCCTCGGCCATCTGGGTCACGAAGACCAGCTTGCCGATATCGTGCAGGATGCCGCCAATGAAGCAGCCCTCCACAAAGGAATCGCTGGACGACTCCTCCATGGCTATGACCTTGGCGAAGTAGGCCGTCTGAAGGCTGTGCTCCCACAACTTGCGGAAGGAATACCCGGCAATGGGGGCCTTCATGCCGCTGAGCAGATGAACGCCGAGCACCAGCCCCTTGAGCGCCTCGACCCCGAGCAGGGCCACGGCGTGGGCCGGGGAGGTGATGTGTTGATAAAATCCAAAGAAGGACGAGTTGACCACGCGCATCAGGGTGGCGGAAATGCCCACGTCCTTTTCCACCAGCTTGGCTATGTGCTTGAGATCAGGCTCGCAGCCTTCAAGCTCACGCTCTATTTGTATGTATATGTCCGGCATGGCGGGCAGGGCCTGCAGCCCGGTGACGATGGCCCGCACCTGCTCGTTGTTCAGGATGTGCTTGAGATCCGTAACCCGGCGTATGGTTTCGATGACGACCTCGGTGCTGCACGGCTTGCTGAGAAACTGATGGGCATGCCTGACCGACTTGAGCACGGCCTTCATCTCCGAATAACCGGAGAGTATCATGCGCACGGCGCCGGGTTGGCGCAGCTCCACTTCCTTCAGAAAATCCGCCCCGTCCATGCCCGGCATCCGCATGTCCGCGATGACCACGTCGAACTGCTCGCGTTCGAGCTGCTTAAGCCCCTCCTTGCCGCTGAGCGCAAAAAAACACTTCCACTCCTTGCGCTTGCCGTAGAGCAGGGTTCGAAAACCGTCGAGGATGTGCTGGTCGTCATCCACAAAGAGAATGGTTCTTTTCATTGACTTGATCCTTGTCCGTCCATTTAGTTCAGTCCTGAATGGGCAGCCGGATGATAAAGGTCGAGCCCTTGCCGACTTCCGACTCCATGTCGATGGAACCTCCGTGGCGCTCGACGATGATGTCGAGCACGATGGCCAGCCCCTGCCCCGTCCCCTTGCCCACTTCCTTGGTGGTGAAGAACGGGTTGAAAATCTTGTCCCGGATCTCCGGGCCGATACCTGTGCCGGTGTCGCCGATGGAGACGACCACCTCGTTTTCAAGCCGTCGCGTGGAGATGGTGATGGTTCCCTTGCTGCCCGAGTTGTCGACCACCTCGCCGATGGCATGGGCCGCATTGACCAGGATGTTCAGGAAGACCTGGTTGATGTCTCCGGCCAGACACTGGACCATTGGCAGGGGGTCGAAATCCGTGACCACCTCGGCCACGTACTTCCACTCGTTCTTGGCCACGATGATGGTGTTCTCAAGGGCCGCGCTGATGTCCACCGCCCGCTTCTCCCCGTCGCCGGGATGGGCGAAGTTCTTCATGGCCCGGACGATAACCGCCACACGTCCGGTTCCGTCCAGGGCCCGGTCGCACGCCTTGGGGACCTCTTCCAGCACGAAGTCCAGATCGGCCTCCTCCGTGAGCTCGTCGATCCTGTCAAGCAGGCCGGCCTCGACGCCTTCCTCGCGGCACTTCGCGGCCAGATCGGAATACAGCACCACAATGGCCGCAAGTTCCTCGAACGCCTCCTTGACGAAGCGGACGCTGTCTCCCACGTACTGGATGGGGGTGTTGATTTCATGGGCGATGCCCGAGGCCAGTTCGCCCACGGACTCCAGCTTCTGGGCGATATGCAGCCTTCGCTCCAGATTCTTGCGCTCCGTGATGTCGAGGACGATGACGCCTATATGGTTCTCGCCCTTGAGCTCCATGGGAACCAGATAGCGGGCCACAGGGAAGGTCTGGCCGTCCACGTGCTTGGCAACGCCCTCGGTGTAGCTGTTGTTCTTGATGATCCGGGGGCACAGCAGTTGCTCAAGCATGTCCGACGAATTGGCAAAGACTTCCGCGCACGGCCTGTCGGATATCTGCCAGGGAGACAGGCCGAACAGGGAATGCATGACCCGGTTGGACTTGACCACGTGGCCTGTCCTGGGGTCCAGGATGAAAAAGGCGGCGCCGATGCCTTCCAGCAGGGCGGAAACGAGCTGGCCCGATTCCCGTGCCTCGATCTCCGATTCCCGCCGCTCGCGGATCTCTATGGAGAGCTGCACCGTGCGCATCTTCAGATCGGCGGTGCGCTTCTCCACTTCCTTTTCAAGATCGTCGCGCATGGCCTGGAGGCGGGCGTGGGGCACGATGAACAGCTTCTTGCCGATGCGGTGAACGGCGAACAGAAGCAGGGATGTTCCCAGGACCAGGGCCAGAACCAGCCCACCGGACAACAACAGCACCTGACGGCTGATCTCATACTGACTGACGACCATTTGAAGGGCGATGCCGGGGAATCCTGTCTCCTGCTGCAGGGCGAAGAACGGTGGCGACGCCTCGCCGGAGGTCAGCACAGGGACGCCGTCCGCCATAATGGCGATGCGGACTTGGTCGCTGCCGCCAGCCATAAAAGGCCCGCCCGCCCACATGGGCAGATACGCGCACAAAAGCCCCACAGGACGGCCCTGGTGCAGCACGGGCACGCCCAGCCGCCACAAGGGTTCCCCATCCCCGGACCTGACCAGGGAGACCTGATAGTCCTTGCTGCCCGAAAGCATTCGCTTGAAGGTCGCCCCGCGCGCTATGACGGCCTCTTCCCGCACCTGTCTGGAGTGGACCACTTCGCCCTCAGCGTCCTGCAGGCTGAAGGCGGCCGTGTCATCAAACAGGAAAAGAGAATCGACAAAACCTCTGATTACGCCGGATCTGGCCGGCAGTTCCACAAGTCCCTCAGTGACCACGGGCAGCCGGGAGAACTCCCGCAGCAGAGAGAGCCGGGCGTTCATGTATGCCTCGAAAGACTGCCGCCGAAAATCCAGCGCGGCCAGGGAACTCTCGGTCTGCGTCTGCAGCATCCTTTTTCCGACATAGTGGTAGATGAGGAACAGCCCCGCCGCCAACTGAAAGAGCGAAAGGCCGATGATGGTCCAGTTGAACAGTTTAGAAAGCGACACGTGAGCGTTTTCGTCCCGCCCCGTGTGAGCGACATTCTCCCTATCTTGTGCTGATGGCGTCACGTTCACCGTCCAAATGTTTTGCTGGTCCACGAGACAGCACGCAATCGTGCCGGTTGGCAGCGCAGGCAAGCCTATATTACAATCTGTTACATTTGCGAATGCTTGGCAAGCCCGGGTGGGTTATTATTCCCCCCTGCCCCGGAAAAACCACAGCGAATCGCCACCGCCCGACTCACGTCACGACCAGCGGAATACCGCCGCAGGAAACGGCTTCGGCGCACTTTTAACACCAGAAAAACACCCCTTTGAAAAAAATAATGTGAAATTTACATAAAAAGATCGGCTCGCATGTCTTTTTTTCAAAAGTTATGATAAGGCAGTAATCACTGCACTTATGCGGGCTTGACTGTCCATGGCTCCGCAACAGCCTGGGAGGGGGTATGAAAAAGGCGACAAAATCAATTCTTCTCATAACGCTTGGCGTACTCATCGCCTTCCCGATTTTCAGCATGACCTATTATACGATGGTCAGGACCTCGACCCCGGGTTTCTGCTCGTCCTGTCACGAGATCCGCCCGGCCTACATGGCCTGGATGGAATCCACCCACGTCAACAACGCCCAGGGCATCGTGGCCGACTGCATGGACTGTCACCTGCCGGCGCCGCACAAGACCATCGACTTCTTCTACGCCAAGACCCTGCACGGCATGAAGGACGTCATTTCCCACTTCACCGGCGGGGCCGAGCGATACGACCGGGCCGTCATGCGCCAGCGCATCTACGACACCCTGGACAACAGCCAGTGCCTGAAGTGCCACCGCAACATCCTGCACCTGCCCGGCAAGCGCGGAGCCATGCTCGCCCACAGGCAGGTGCTCTATCCCATCCCCGGCGGCAACACATACCGCTGCACGGATTGCCACAAGAATCTCGTCCACGTGGACAGGGGGTATTACAACTATAAACAGTTTGCAGCGCCCTACCGGGCGACCGGGCTGTAACTTTCAGTCAAGGAGGAGAGTAACATGCGGAGTCGATTGACGGTTCTGGTCGCCGCCCTGGCGGTCCTGGCGCTCACG
>CAMYLL010000231.1 GCA_947259235.1 uncultured Pseudodesulfovibrio sp.
GTCTGACAATATCTTGAGGTGGCGCGATATACGCGACTGCCCCATGCCCATGACCTGCACTATCTCGCCCACGTTCAACTCGTAGTCGAGAAGAACGTTGACCAGGCGGGCCCGGGTTTCATCAGATAATGCTTTGCAATATTTTATTATTTCCATCGCTGTGCCTTATATCAGGATATCTTGATATACGGAATAGTCGATTCCTAGCCCAAGAAACACCCATCGTCAAGTAGAAAGCGGATTCCCGCCGATCTTCTGTTGTTGCCGGGCGCAATACCGAGTATAGGCAATGAAAACAGTTAGTATGGAGGCCTTCGTGACCAAGAGTATTCACTTTCTCGCTGCTGCCCTTTCCATGAGTTTTCTCCTGTCCGCCTGTGGTCCCGCAACCCAGAACATCCCCGTGAGCACGGACCCCGGCGGCGCCCTGGTCCTGGTGGACGGCCAGGAAGTCTGCACCACGCCGTGCAGCGCCACACTTGAAAAAACCCAGGACCATATCCTCACTCTGCGCAAGGACGGATACAAGCAGGTGGACATCCCGGTCGTCCGTAAATACGACACAGTGGGCGTGGCCCGCCAGGCGACCCAGTCCGGCATGAGCTCGTCGAGCATGGGCGCCAACACCCAGGGGGCCATCGCCAACGCCCTGCTCTCTGCCGGAGCGGCGGAGGAACAGGGCACGGCCTATGTCATGAGCCCGAGCACCGTGGCCGTGAAGCTCGCGCCCGTGGGACAGGCCACCCAGACGGCCGACAACGGCCCCGTGACCATCACCACGGACCAGCTCGACGCCAGGGACCGTGAAGCCGTGATAAAAACCACCGAGCCCGCCACCATGGGCGAGGCTATCGCCGACGACCCGGCCCAGGCTGCCAAGGCCGCCCTCCAGGCCGGAGCCGTGGCCGCTCCCACGGTGGGTACAAAGAAGCAGTGGAAGAACAGCCACTCGTCGGAAAGCTTCGGCAACGGCTCCTACAGCAAGACCACCACGAGCACGAAGGCCAGCGTGGGCGTTTCCGTCAATCCGGTCGAGGCCGGGCTGGGCCTGCTCAACCTGATCGAAGACTCGCAGGGCGATGACGCGGCCCCGGCGCAAGGCGCACAAGCGGAATAGCGCTCCGCAGACAGCCCTCCCGGCTCTTTCGATAATACTTGCCCGGCAGCCGTGAACTTGCAATAGTTACCCTGAGCAATCGGGCTATTGCAGACCATAAGGAGACGCCATGTTCAAAAAAATACTTCTCGCCGCCACCCCGCAGATAGGCACGCAGACCGCGCCCAGAACCGCCTTCGACCTCGCCCGCAAGCACGGCTCTGAACTCGTCCTCTATCATGCCCTGCCCATCGGCCACGACGCCTGGTCGAGCTTTGACGACATCATCCCCACGGAAAAGCTCGTTGAAGCCGCCAGCCGGAAGATCGCCGCGTTCTATGCCGACGAGCTCAAGGACATCCCCAACCACTCCATACGGGTGGTCACCGGCCCGGCCCACGAAAAGCTGCTCAAGATCATCCATACCGAAGGCGTCGACCTCGTGGTCATGGGCCACCACCGCTCGACCATGGTCCGCCCGGACCGCATGTGGGGCGTGGTGGACACCACCATCCGCAAGGTCTGCTCCAACGTCTTCTGCCCGGTCATGGTCGTCACCCATGAATCGCCCCAGGCAGTAGACATCAAGCGCATCGTCATGGCCACGGACTTCTCCACCCCGTCGGACTCCGCCCTGTGCTACGCAACCCAGCTGGCCCGTGCCTACGACGCCCACCTGGACATCTTCCACGTCCTCGACATCGGCCACCACTGCCCCAACCCAGAATATTACATGCAGGACATGAACGTCTTCATCGACAAAGCCAAGGAACGGATGGAATCCCGCTATGCACGGGCGCTCTCGGGCATCAGCCACTCTTTCGAGTGCTGGGAGGGCGTTCCCTACACGGAGATTCTCAAGCAGGCCCGCTGGAGCGAGGCAGACCTCGTGGTCATGGCCCAGTATTCGTCGAGCCAGGAGCCGTCCAAGCCGTTCATCGGCTCCACGGTCATCCAGGTGGCCCTGTCGCCCGGCTGCCCGTCGCTCATCGTCAACTACCGCGCACGGGTGTGCATGTAGGCGGCTTTTGCCGCCCGCAGGAACCTGGGACGATGACCTACCTCAGACACCACAGCCGCAAGGGCCGCCACAACACCACGGTCCAGCTCAACCGCGCCCTGCCCGTTTTCCTGGACAAGCTGGACACCACCGGCGGCATGGCGCTGATCCGCCTGTGGCGCCACTGGAACACCCTCATGGGCGAGATGGCTCCGCTGGCCCGTCCCCTGTGCCACAGGGGGGGCAAGCTCATCCTCGCGGCCGAAGATCCCATGGTCATGCAGGAGGCCCAATTCCTGGCTCCGATGATCCTTGAGAAGATAAACGGCTTTTTTGAGGAAGAAGTCTTTGACAAAGTGGTATTCGAACTGCTAAACGGCAGAGTTCCTTTGGACGGGGAATTTCGCGAACCGGACCCCCCTCCTCGGATGCCGATGAAAAAGCCTGAGAAATTAGGCACTTTGAATAAGAAGCTGGACCCGGATTCCCCAGTGGGCAGATGCTACCGGGCCTATCAGCGCATGTTTACCGACAAGTAAGAAATTTGCGCCCTCCGGGGTTCCTTAAGGAGATGTATCATGAGCGAAGACACCAAAGAAATTGCCTTTGACGAGCTTGGCCTGACCAAGACCCTCGAAAAAATGACAGCCAAAGAGCTGCGTACCCTGTGCATGGACAAGCTGCCCATGGTCGTTGGCGCTTCCGGCAAGAGCAAGGAAGAGCTGGTCGCCGAAATCAAGACCATCTTCGGCTTTGTCGAGGAGCAGGCCGTCTCTCCCTACAAGAAGCAGATCCACGAGACCAAGCGCCAGATTCGCGCCCTCCGCTCCGAGAAGGATGCCACCGAGGACCGCACTCTGCGCGACCGCGTCCGCCGCAAGATCAACAAACTGAAGAAGCGGACCCGCCAGCTCGCACGAGCTGTTTAAATTAAACGCAAAAAGAAGTTGACATACGAGGGAGTAACCCTTAAATCAACTTCTCGCTACTGGGCTGTCGTTCAATTGGCAGGACGACGGGTTCTGGCTCCGTTAATCAAGGTTCGAGTCCTTGCAGCCCAGCCAAGTTGCGTCCCCATCGTCTAGCCTGGTCCAGGACGTCGGCCTTTCACGCCGTTAACAGGGGTTCAAATCCCCTTGGGGACGCCAAGGAAATACAAGGCCTTACGCACACCGCGTAAGGCCTTTTCCTTTCCACGTGTCACCCGCAAGTGTCATTTTTCCGGGCTCGGCCTCCGACCGCATCGGCCAGGGCCGCATCCAGGGCATCCACGGCACCGGTGGTCTTCTTCGTCCGGAGGATGTAGCGCTGGGTCGTGGCGATGGACTTGTGCCGAAGCAGGTGCTTCACTTCCATGATGGTCGCACCGTTGTCGATAGCCACTCGGGCCGCCAGGTGACGGATGCCATGAAAGCCGAACGGCTTCACCCCGGCTTCGGCGCACAACCGCTTCAGCCACCGATTGTTCGGGTCCAGAAGACCGTTGAACCGATTGCCGAAGACCAGATCCTCGGCGCCGGACACCAGCTTCCATTCGGCCAGCTTGGCTCGAAGCCCTGCGGACATGGGGAGCTCATCGAATTCCGCGTTTCCGCTTCGACGCTTCCGTGTCCAGTAGCCGACAAGCCCGGAACCGAAGTCCACCTCGCTCCACTTGAGCTTCCAGAGCTCGCTCCTGCGCGGCGCGGTATGGAAGGCCAGCAACAGCAGTTGCCTGCGACGAGGTCCGGCCAGGTCCACCACCTTGCGGAAGTCGCCCAACGGCGGGACGTAGCGCGGGTGGCGATCCTCGGGGAACCTGTCCACATGCTGGAAGGGATTGTCCCTGTCCAGATTGAGGTACTTGATTCCCCACACCCAGGCGGCGGCGAGATTCTTGCGATCCTTGTTCGCCGAATTCCCGGTTACTGTCCTGGAGACCATGGCCAGATGCTCCAGAGCCACGTGAAGGCTGATTCGCCCGACCAGCGACCGGTCGTCCCTGAGGAAAGCCCCCAGCCGTTGGAAAGCCAACCGCTTTTCGTTGTAGGTCTTCCGGCACATCGTGGCCTCGACGTGATCGAGGTAACGATTCGCCCATTCCGTCACGGTCAGAGCCCGGCCAATCACATCGGCCTTGGCAGGGTTTCTCTGATCGGCCACCTTCAATGCCTTGACGGTTTCACCTTCCCAATCCCCTGCCTGTTTCTTGGTTTCAAAGAACTTCGTGCGCCTGATGATCGGACCATGTGTCGGGGTGAAACGCACCACGCCCCTCCACCGTTTTCCTTCCTTGTAAGGCATCATTTCTCCTGCAGGGAAGGTCGCTTACCATCATTGAAGTTACCAAATGCCATGACGATCCGTCAAATCCGACCGACTTCCGCCTTCGTCCGTGACTGGCGTCTTTTCTGCATGGCCGACCTGCCCTCTGGCGATGTACGCCTCGAGCAGATCCTGGTGAAACCGGATGCCCCGCTTCCCGATCCGAAAAGCCCCCAGCGCGGCAAGCATGGCCGGAGTCCTGACCAGGCTTTCCGAACAATTCAGGATTCGGGCGACATCCTTGACCTTCAATGCGTTCGACATGCGACCTAAACCAAAGGGTTAAACACCTGTCCCGCTGCGGGACTCCCAGCCAACCCTTCAGTTTAAGCACGCCGGTATATTTGAACTCAAGGAATCGGGATAGGGTATTTTCACTTTTTTTCGATGAGTCGCTCATCAGGGGGCGAAAGTCCTCCCTGCCCATCGGCCACAAGCCGACGGGCGGGGAGGACGGT
>CAMYLL010000232.1 GCA_947259235.1 uncultured Pseudodesulfovibrio sp.
ATGCTCGCAAAGGGAGCCTCGCCCTGGCAGCCGCGGCAGATGGAGCCGTCGCTGGACGGGTACGCCTCGGCGCAGACAGGGCAGACGTCGATGGCCGACATGTGCCCGTGGCCCAGATGTTTTTTGTCGATGGTCACCGGGGTAATGGAGCAGATGGTGTCGCCTGCGGCCTCGATTTCGGCAAACAGCGTGTCCGTGTCCTGCTCGGCCTTGGGTTTGAGTTTCATGAACCAGCCCTTGATCTCGGGCCAGTCCTCCAGCTTCTTCTGGTCGATGGCCACGCGGAATCCTTCGCCGCTGAACTTGTCGTAAAGGGACACGGCGTAGCGACCGAGCAGTTTGATCTTCATCCAGTTGTTGCCGATGCTGCACACGGTCAGGAGCTGGACCGCGTCGGGCAGGCACTTGCCGGACTCGACCATGGCCTCGAAGAGCGTGCCTTCGGGCAGCCGCGCCTTGGCCGCCTCGACCATGTATCCGCCGATGAGCAAGCCCGGGGCGGGGTAGCCGTGAAATTCCTTTGCCTTCTGCTTGAATTCCTCGAAGGTGTATTGGCCGATATTCATAGAATCTCCCGTTGATGGTTGATTTGCCGCGTCCCGGGGGTGTTAGTGGGGCGCTGTTGCAATTATGGAGTGCGATACTATGCCACGCAGCGCGATAGGGTGCAATTGTTTGCCGCTTTGTGCCATTTCGTCACAATCAATGGCAACGGCCAGGTTTGAGGCTCGTGGGGCGGCGGTGTGCGACAGAGCGAAGCAGGGTACAAAGGAAGGCCCCGCTCCTTGTGGAGCGGGGCCTTTGATGCTGTGCCCAGCGAGGTGACGTTATGTGGCCAGGCGTATTGGTCGGTTGTTATTCCTTGCAGCCGCACTCGGCGGTGCATTCACAGGTGTCTTCCGTGGAGCAGCCGCAGGCCATGGCCTGGGACTGTCCCATCTCCTGCTTCACGCCGGTGGCGATCTTGAACAGGACGGTGACCACCAGCGCGCCGATGGCGTAGATCATCATGGAAACCAGCAGCTCGTTGCCCGAGGGCCAGTACGGGGTGATCGTATTGAACGGGGTCGGGTTGAAACCGCCGATGAGCAGGCCGAGGCCCTTGTCGATCCAGGTGGCGATCACGAGGATGCCGAGGGTCCAGGGCAGCAGCTTCATGTTGTTGCGGAACTTCGGGGTGACCAGCAGCGTGATGGACACGGCCGCAAAGGCGATGAAGGTCCACATCAGACCCACCAGCTCGTGGTGGCCATGGACGCCGGCGAACAGGTAGACCAGCGGGTGCATGTGACCCGGCATGTTGGAGTAGAAGGCGGTGAAGACCTCAAGGGCGAAGAAGAACATGTTCACGCACATGGCGTAAGCGATGATCTTGACCAGGGTCGTCAGAGCCTTTTTGGGCATCTTGAAGGTGGTGAACTTCTCCGTGACCATCATCACCAAGAGGAGGATGGCGGGACCGGAGCAGAATGCGCTCGCCAGGAAGCGGGCGGCCAGGATGGCGGTGAGCCAGTAGTGGCGGCCGGGCAGACCCTGGTACAGGAACGCCGTCACGGTGTGGATGGAGAACGCCCAGATGATGGACGTGTAGATGAAGGGCTTGAGCCACTTCGGGTGCGGCAGGTTTGCCCTGTCCGCCTGCAGGCAAGTCCAGCCCACCAGCAAGTTCAGGAACAGGTAGCCGTTGAGCACGATCATATCCCAGAACAGAATGGAGTTCGGTGTGGGATGGAAGATCATGTTCATCATCCTGGTGGGCTGACCGATGTCGACCACGATGAACAGCAGACACATGATACAGGCGGCGATTGCCATGAATTCGCCGAAGATGACCATGTGCTTGTTGGATTTATAGCTGTGGAAGTAGTTGGGCAGCACGATCATGACACCGGAGGCAGCCAGACCGACGAGGTAGGTGAACTGGGAGATGTAAAATCCCCAGGATACGTCGCGGCTCATGCCGGTGACCTTCAGGCCGTGCAGGATCTGGTTCGCGTAGGCCATGGACCCGATGGCGATCAGGACCAGGAGGAACGCGATCCAGCCATAGTATCTTTTGGAACCTTTCAAGGCTATTTCGAGCATTCTGATTCCCCCTAGATGATGTAGTACACGCTGGGTTCGGTGCCAGCAGTGGGTTTACGTCGGATGGTGAACCGCTCGCGCAGAACCTTGCGGACATCGGAATCCGGGTCGTTGAGATCGCCGAAGATGAGCGCACCTTCGCTGGCCTCGACGCAGGCCGGGAGCTTGCCGATCGCCAGACGCTCGACGCAGAAGTTGCACTTCTCGACCACGCCGCGCATGCGGGTGGGGTACTCGGCGTTGAGCTTCTTCAGATCCAGGTAATCGCGGGGCTCGCCCCAGTTGAACGACCGGGAGCCGTAGGGGCAGCCTGCCATACAGTAGCGGCAGCCGATGCAGCGGTGGTAGTCCATGGCAACGATGCCGTCCGGGCGCTGGTAGGTCGCCTTGGTGGGGCAGACACGCACGCAGGGCGGGTTCACGCAGTGGTTGCACAGCAGGGGGTATTCGCGCGTATGCACGGACTCGCTCAGGTGCGGGTTCTCCTGCTCCGGGAACGCCTCGTCATAGGGGGCGCCCCACAGCCACTTCTCGTTCTGCTTGTTGGGAATCGTGGGAACGTTGTGGATCGCGTGGCAGACATGGGCGAGCTTTTCGATACCTTCCGCCGTGTTGAGCTTGGTGGTATCGACGACCATGGCCCAGTGTGCGGCGTGGATGGCCGTGGCATTGACCTTGACCGGAGCTGCTCCGCCGCCGGAGGCCATGGCCTTGGGCGCCAGAGCCAGTCCCGCCGCGGCAATGCCGGCAAGCTTGATGAAGGATCGTCTATTGTTCTTCATTATTTCAAACCCTCCGGCTGAACGTGGCAATCCCAGCAGTAGGGGGAGACACCCGCGTCGAGATGACACTTGTCGCAGAAGTCCGCCTTGGAGACGTGGCACTTCATGCAGGTGTTCTGCAGGCTGATGGTGAACTCCTTGCCAGCGTGGTTGGTATAGGTACGCTTGCCGTCGCGCAGCGCCCAGTCGCGCCAGTCGTTGAGGAGCTGCATGTGCTTCTCGCGCATGAACTCCTTGGACTCGACGCACTCCTTCTCATTGGCGGGCATCTTGAGCTCAGGCTGCTTATACGTCTTGGTCACGGCCGTGCCGACGACAAACGGGGCGCAGAGCGCACCGATGAAGATGACCAGGCCGACGATGATCGGGGCTCCGTAGTGCATTTTCATTTATGCCTCCTCCATGTTCGGGGGGGTCCAATTGTCGTCTTCGTCCTCGAATCCGGGCAGGGGCTCCTGGCGCAGGTCCATGGTGCGCTCCTCGCCTTCCTCGAAGACAAGGGCGTTGGCCACGAGTTCGTGCGTGCCGGTGATCTTGACGCCCGGGGCCCAGTAGTCGGCCAGGGGGATCAGGGTGGCGCGGTCGATGGCGCAGATGCAGGCCATGAGGTTCACGTCGTGGGTGTTCTGGACGTACTTGAGCGCGTTGCCGCGGGGCAGGCCGCCGCGCAGGCGGATCTCAAGGATTTCCTCGGTGTTCAGGCCGGAGCCGCCGGCGCAGCAGAAGGTCTGCTCGCGGGTGGTGCCTGCAGGCATCTCGAAGAAGTTGTTGCACACGGCCTTGATCACGTAGCGCGGCTCGTCCAGCAGTCCCATGCCCCGTGCGGGGTTGCAGGAGTCGTGGAAGGTGACGCGCAGGTGGTCGTTGCGGCTGGGGTCGAGGTTCAGCTTGCCGTGCTTGATCAGGTCGGCGGTGAACTCCACGATGTGGAGCATCTTGGTGGCCGCGGCGGTGTCGAACACGGTCCCGGTGATCGGGGACTTGGGCGTGCTCATCTGCGAGCCCTGGGTGTCGCCGTTCATGGTGTCCATGTACTGGTGGACGACGCGCCACATGTGGCCGCACTCGCCGCCGAGGATCCATTTGCACCCGAGACGGTTGGCCTCATGGTACATCTTGGCGTTGAGCTTCTTCATGACCTCGTTGTTGGTGAACGAGCCGAAGTTGCCGCCCTCGGAGGCATAGGTGGACATGGTGTAGTCCAGGTCCAGGTAGTCGAACAGCATCAGGTAACCCATGAAGGTATAGATGCCGGGATCGGCGAAGACGTCGCCCGAGGGGGTGATGAACAGGATCTCGTGGCCGTGCTCGTTGAGCGGAGCCTTGACCCGGCGTCCGGTCACTTCCTCGATGTCGTCGACCATGAAGTCAACGATATCCTTGAAGGCGTGGGGCTGATGTTGCAGTTGGTGACCGGCTCCATGATCCAGTTGGTGTTCAGACCGACCAGGTGCATCAGCTCGCGGGCCATCATGGTCATTTCCGCGGTGTCGATGCCGTAGGGACAGTAGAGGGAGCAGCGGCGGCACTGGGTGCACTGGTAGAAGTAGATGAACCATTCCTTGAGGACGTCTTCTTCCATGACCCGGGAGCCGGTGAGCTTGGACAGGATCTTGCCCGCCAGGGTGAACTCGCCGCGATAGACCGAGCGCATCAGCTCGGCGCGGAGCACGGGCATGTTCTTGGGATCGCCGGAGCCGATGAAGAAGTGGCACTTGTCGGCGCATGCGCCGCAGCGCACGCAGATGTCCATGAACAGCTTGAGCGTGCGGAACTTGCCCAGGCGCTCGCGGAAGCCGTTGACCACGGTTTCCTTCCAGTTGGCGGGCAGCTTCCAGTCAATGTCGCCCGGGGACCATTGGCGCGGGGTTCCCCACAGGCCGGGGAGTTTCTTGTCGATGTATTCGATCTTCTCCGGCTTGGCGGGATAACACCAGTTGCCCGGTGAGAAGTCCACCGGGGTCTCCATCCAGCCTGTGGCC
>CAMYLL010000233.1 GCA_947259235.1 uncultured Pseudodesulfovibrio sp.
AATACAACATCATGCACGGGCGTCAGTTCTCCGAAGCGGACAAAACAGCCTGGAAAGCTGTTGAGGCAGTCATCGAAGATTTCAAAAGCGCAGACAAATACGTCTTCGCCATACCCATGTGGAACTTCTCCATCCCCTACCGGCTCAAGCATTACATGGACATCGTCGCCCAGCCCACATACACCTTCACGGCCACCGACCAGGGCTACCAGGGACTGGTCAAGGCAAAGGCCTTCATCGCCTATTCCCGCGGTGGCGACTATACGGACGACTCGCCCTACAACTTCCAGGCAAACTACATGAAGCACTACCTCGGCTTCATCGGCATCACCGACGTCCAGACTGTGGCCGTCCAGCCCACCCTGGCGGGTGTCGAGCCACGGGATCTCTCCAAAGCCAAGGCGATCGAAGCCGCGCTGACCATAGCCAAAAGCTTCTGATTCCCCTTGCTCCAGACGCGAAAAGGCCCTGCCGAACGGCAGGGCCTTTTTACATGCGGTCGTCAAGGCCTCGCGCTACCAGGACTTGGAGCGCTGTTTCTCCAGCGCCTGCTCCTGCTCCTCGAAGGAGGCAAAGCCGGCGTGGTGCATGGCGTCCTCGACGGTGTTGTGCCAGTCCCAGCTGGCATAGATGACCGGCTTGTGGAACATACTGCGGAACTGCTCCATTTCCTGCCGGTAAAACTCCTCCTTGGGAGTCTCCATGTGCTCGCGAAGCTGCTCGCTGAAACGGTCCAGTTCGCCTTCATACCATTCGGTAAAGTCCTCGGGGGACTTGTATTTCTTGAGGATATGCCCGTAGCTGTTGGCTTCGAGCAGCTCGCGCAGCCGGTTCATGTGCTGCATCTTGAGCCACTTGCCGAGGTCACGGGTCTTGATGTTCTCAGCTTCCACCGCAGCCATGTCGAACTTGGTCTGGCGGTATGTATCAGGCACGACCGAAGCCGACACGATGCCCGCGATGGCCACGAGACCGCGCAGGATGATGCTGTTGGTCACGCCCTGGCCGCAGAAGCCGACCTTCTTGCCAACCTTCTGCCCGGCGAAAATGGCCGACAGGATCGCCCATACAACAGCCGGATCTTCTTCGTCATATATGTGCTGCAGGCTCGCGTTGTCACGGTCCGTGGCCAGCACCATCTGAGTCATGTCGTTGGAACCGATGGAGAAACCGTCGACCTCCTGGAGGAACTCCTTGCACAGGATGGCGTTGCTCGGAATCTCGGCCATGAGGATGACCTTCAGGTTATCCCTGCCGGATTCGAGGTTGTGGACCTGCTTGAGGTAGCGCTTCATGCTGCGGGCTTCTTCCAGGGTGCGCACGAACGGGAACATGATGCTCAGGTTCTTGCCGCCGTAGATACCGCGGGCGAGCTTGAAGGCTTCCAGCTCCCAATCGTGGATATTGCGGGAGACGCCGCGGTAGCCGATCATTGGGTTGTCTTCATGGGCCTCAAAAAGGAGACCGCCCAGCAGGTTCCTGTACTCGTTGGACTTGAAGTCCGTCGTCCGGTACACGATGTTGCTGCCGTAAAAGGCCATGGCGAACAGGGCCAGCCCCTGAGACAGGGTCTGAATGTAGTTCTCCTTGCCCGACGTGTATCCTCGTCCTTCGAGGAGACTCCTGATGCGCTCGGGCAGAGTGGCCACCTCGTCCATCTCGGACTTCAGCCCCATCTTCAGAGCCACTTCTTCACGCAGGGAGGTCACCTGATCGAGATAAGCCACGATCTCCGGATTATCCTTGAGCCGCTTGACATAATCGCTCACGATCTGCTCGTGCTCCTGGCGGACCTTCCACGCCTCGCTGCGCGGCTCGGGCATGGACTCAAGCATGTCGGAGTAGCCGAGGATGACGGCCACATGAGCGTCAAGGTCGATGGACGTTTTCAGGACATCGAGGCGGTCCGTGGCATAGGAAAGGTGCTCGTCGAGCTTGTGATCCATCTCGCGGAGCTTGCGGTGCATGGCCAGCACGCCGTCGGTGCTGCGGGAGCCTTCCTGCTCTGCCAGCGAATCCATCTTCATGGACAGACCGGTGACCAGGCCGACGTATTCACGCAGCTTGAGCGGCATCCTGATGAGGCCGTCCGCCAGTTGCTCCTTCATGACCTTGGTCAGGCGGCTATCCATCTGCTGGATCTTCTCCTCGACCAGGTCGTTGAGCACATCCTTGTCATAGGCCTCAAGGGCCATGGGATGAACGCCGATGTTGCCAAGCATGAACTCGGCGCGCAACAGGCCGACCTCGAAGTCGGGCACGTTGCGCAGGCGCGAAAGGAACAGGGCCTGCCCGACGTCGGCCAGGATCAGCCCGACCTTGGTCTTTGTGGCCGGAAGTTCCGCGACGTTGATCTCGCCGCCCACTTCCACCAGGGGCAGCTCGCCCCGATAGACCTTGCCACGGGAACCGTCCACCGTCACCTGCTGTCCGTCCAGGGAGCGCAGGGCCTCCAGGCGCTGGATGCCGATGATGGCCGGGATGCCCAGCTCGCGCGAGGTGATGGCAGCGTGGCTGGTATCACCGCCCACATCGGCCAGAATGGCAGACGCAATGCGCATGCCGGGGACCATGTCCGGGTCGGTGCGTTCTGCGGCGAGGATGTCGCCCTTGTTGATTTTGTTCAGTTCCAGGGCGGAGCGCAGGTATTTGACAGTGCCCTGCCCGGCTCCACGAGAAGCACCGTTGCCTTCGAGGATGACCTCGGCGGAATCGATCGCCTTCTTGTCCACTTCAAGACGACGCATGAAGATGGTGTCGGGATGCAGCTCGAAGTCCTCGTTCCAGCGGGTTTCCGGGCGAGCCTGGACAAACCACAGCCGGTCGCTCTTGTCGATGCAGAACTCCGTGTCCATGATCATATGCCCATAGGCCTTGGAGATGGCGCGCACGCCCTGGGCCACCATTTCTGCCTGGGCGATGGAAAGCGCCCAGCGGGTGACTTCGTTCTCGGGGACCTTGACCACATGGGTTCCGCTGCCGTCCTCTTTGTAGACGATCTTCTTTTCCTTGCAGCCCATGTAGCGGATGACGACCTCGCGGCCGCCGTCGCGCTGGAACACGTAAAACTTGTCAGGGGTCACCATGCCGCCGACCACTGCCTCGCCGAGGCCATAGCTGGCGTCGATGGAGACGAGGTCGTTGCGGTCTGTGCCGCGACAGCCGGTGGCGGTATCCGCGCTAAAGGCCGTGCCGGAGATAACCGGGTTGATCATGCGCATGATGCACACAGACAACGAGGTGTGCTCGATGGCCCACTCCTTCTTCGCAGTCTCGGCGATGGAGTCGTCGCCGGTCTCCTCGGCCTTGGTAATGGCGTCGAGAATCGCCTCGCGGCGGTAGGTCATGGAGCGCAGGTTGTAGGCCGAGGCGCAGTCCCACTGATAGGCTTCGAGGCATTCGTCCGCACCGACGATATTGAGATAGGTATCCTGAAGCCCTGCGAAGGCCTTCTTGCGGCTATCCTCACCGGCGGCGGAGGAGCGAACGGCCACCGGGACGTCGTCCATGCCCGCTTCCTTGCAGATGGACTGGTAGGCTCCCTTGACCTCGACTCCGATCTCCTCGGGCATGTCAACGGAGAGGATGGCGGACTGGACGAGCACAGAACGTTTCCTGAGCTGATCGATGCCCTCGGGAGAGGTGGCAAACCCCTCGACCACGTTATTGATAAACGTACGAAGCTTGATGGGCGTACCGGACTGTTTGGCCGACTGCTCGCGGATCTTGCGGCCCACGTGGCGGACAAACTTCTGCAGGAACTCGGAGTCCTGATTCACCTCGTCCGAATGCCAGTCGACCAGGTTGTATTCCTTGTCGACGGTGGACCGGACAACGGCTTCATGTCGCTCGCGCGGGGCGCCGTTTCCCGGTACCGTGTGGCCATCGACGGCAAGACCTGATGAACGATCCGCCCGTGCAATCACACAGCTTGTTGGCTCCATCGAATGACGCGCCGTGCGGCTTACCCGCGCACGGCCACACCGCTCGCCGATGAGGAAGCCGCTGATCGTCAACGGCACCACCGTCAAGCCGGGCGGCACGGCGGCGATCGATCTTCGGGTGACCGACCTGTCGACCCATACGCCGTTGACCATGCCGTTACAGATCATCCATGGCCGCAAGGACGGGCCGACCCTGTTCGTCTGCGCCGCGCTGCACGGCGACGAACTCAACGGCGTGGAGATCATCCGCCGGCTGCTGAAACTGAGCGGCCTGAACCGGCTGCGCGGTACGTTGATCGCCGTGCCGATCGTCAACGTCATTGGCTTCATATCCCAATCGCGCTACCTGCCCGACCGCCGCGACCTCAACCGGTCGTTCCCCGGTTCTACTCAGGGGTCCATGGCGGGGCGCCTGGCGCGGCTGTTCATCGACGCCGTGGTCAGCAAGTCGAGCCATGGCATCGACCTGCATACCGGCGCGGTGCATCGCGACAACTTCCCGCAGATCCGGGCCAATCTTGACGACCCGGAAGCCGCGCGGATCGCCCATGCCTTCGGCGTGCCGGTGGTCATCAATGCCGGGTTCCGGGAGGGCAGCCTGCGCGAGGCCGCCGCGCGGCAATCGGTGCCGGTGATCGTCTACGAGGCCGGCGAGGCGCTGCGCTTCAACGAACCGTCGATCAAGGCCGGGGTGAAAGGCGTTGTGCGGGCCATGCGGTCGCTCGGCATGCTCTCGCGGAGCAAGCGGCGCGTCATTCACAAGCCGCTGGTGATCCGGTCCAGCAGATGGGTGCGGGCGCCGCAGAGCGGATTGCTGCGCCCGGTCGTCCCCCTGGGCAGCCAGGTCGCGCAGGGCGAGCTTCTCGGAATGGTGGCCTCACCGTTCGGGGACAAGGAA
>CAMYLL010000234.1 GCA_947259235.1 uncultured Pseudodesulfovibrio sp.
GCTGCCAGTTGGTCAGGACGTTCATGGCCGCAAGCCCCAGCCCGAGACAGACGAAGGCACCGGGCGCCTCGACCATGAAGGTGAACGGCTTGAACCAGGAGCCCATGATCTCCATTCCGAACCATGTTCCGTAGCCGAAGAGCTCGCGGATGCTGCCGATCAGGGTCAGGGAGAGGGTGAAGCCTATGCCCATGCCCAGTCCGTCGGCCACGGCCAGATACACCGGGTTCTTGGAGGCAAAGGCCTCGGCCCGGCCGAGGATGATGCAGTTGACCACGATGAGCGGCACGAAGATGCCGAGCTGGAGATAGAGCGGATAGGCATAGGCCTGCATCAGAAGCTCCACGCAGACCACGAGCGATGCGGCGACGACGATGAAGCACGCTATGCGCACCTTGGAGGGGATGAACCGGCGCAGCATGGAGACGAGCAGGTTGGACAGGGTGAGCACGAAGATGACCGCCATGCCCATGCCGAAGCCGTTATACGCCGTCTTTGTCACCGCCAGGACCGGGCAAAGGCCCAGCACCAGCTTGAACGGAGGCAGGTCCTTCCAGAGGCCCTTTGAGAATTCCTTCCACAATTTATTCATGTCTCTATCCTAGGAGCCCCAGGCCGTGGGGAGTTTGTCCTTGAGCTGGTTGAATATCTTCACCGCATCGTCGATGGCCGTCACGGTGGCCATGGAGGTGATGGTCGCGCCGGAGATGGCGGCGATGTCTCCGCCCTGTTTCTTGAGGGCGATGCTTTTGGTTGAGTGGCCCTTGAACTGGTCGCGGTATTCCGGCTCCACGGCGCGCGCGCCCAGTCCGGGCGTCTCCTTGAGCGTGGTGATGCCGATGCCTTCTATGGTGCTGCCGTCGGTGGAGAGGCCCACCATGACGCCCACGTCGCCGCCGTATCCCTTGCCGAAGGTTTCTATGGCCACGGCGGTGAGCTTGCCGTCCTTGAGGGCGGGAAAGACCGTGATCGGACCGCTTGCGGTGTCGAAGGACTTGCGGTCCTTGACCGGGTTGTTGTCATAGTCGCTGAAGACCTGGGCCAGGGCAGGGCCCTGAACATAGGTCATGACCTGTTCCTCGATGCGCGGCGCGGTGGCTTGGCGCACTGTGGCCAGGGTCAGCCCGGAGAGGCTGCAGATCAGTGACAGGACGAGGATCATCCGCAACATTTCTTGCATATGGCGTCATCCTCTTTTTCTTGGGTCAGTGTGTAGGGTCCGCCGAAGGGCTTTGGCCTGATGCGGTCGAGCAGGGGGGTGAACAGATTGGCCAGCAGGATGGCAAAGGGCACGCCGTCCGGGTAGATGCCGTAGACCCGGATGACGATGACCATGACTCCCGCGATGAGGCCGAAGAGCAGGGTGGGGATGCGGCCCACCGGAGAGGACGCGGGGTCCGTGGCCAGGAAGAAGGCGCCGAAGATCGAGCCGCCCGCCAAAAGATGGAAGAGCGGCGTGGCATAGGTGGCCGGATCGATGGTCCTGTATATCCAGGCGGTGAGGAGAAGCCCGGCGGTGAAGGCTGCCGGAATCTCCCATGAGATGTGCCTGCGGACGAGCAGAAACACGCCCCCGGCCAGCAGGGCGGCTACCTGGATGGCCCCGAGGCCGCCCAATTGATGGCCCATGAAAAGGGACGCAGGGTCGATGAAAGCCACGGCGTCCAGGCCGAACGACTTCAACTGCTGGAGAGGAGCGGGCAGATTGGAGGCGAGCATGGTGGCATTGGTGTCCATGAACTCGGGCCAGGAGATGCGGCACAGGGCCCAGCCCACCAGCGGCGAGCAGAGCGGGTTGCCGCCCAGGCCGCCGAAGATGACCTTGCCCATGAAGATGGAGGCGGCCGAGCCGACGGTCACCAGCCACCACGGGGCCGAGGCCGGAAGCAGGAAGGCGAAGAGCAGCCCCGTATGCAGGGCGCTCAGGTCGTCCACGGCCAGGTCGCGCTTCATTAAGCGGTTGGCCAATGCCTCTGTGACCACGGCCACGGCGCAGGAGAGGGCCATGACGCGCACGGCGTCCATGCCGAATATCACTCCCGCCATGATCGCGGCAGGCATGAGCGCCAGAAGCGTCTCGCGCATATAGCCCTTGATTGTCCTGCCGCAGTGGACGTGCGGAGCCATGGACACTGTCAGCAGAGGGTTCATGGGCCTAATCATCGGTCTTCTCCGGGCATTTATCGGAATCCTTTTCCTTTTCTGGTTCTTTGGCCGGGCTCGTCGCTGTACGCAGCAGGGCTATTTCGAACTTGGCCAATCGTATATACTGGAGTAAAGGCCGCTGGGCCTTGCACCAGTACCCGCAGATGCCGCACTCGATGCAGGAGTGGACGTGGAACGTCTCGGCCCGGGCAAAGTGCTTGAACTCGGCGCACCGGCTGATCATGCCGGGCATGATTCTGGCCGGGCAGTGCCGTTCGCATTCGCCGCATCCCAGGCAGAAGTTGTCTGTGGACTCCAGCCCTTCGCCTTTGCGAACAACGTGCAGGCCGGTGGAGTCCCTGCCGACGCCTTGTTCAAGGTTGAGGGCCGGAATGCCGCGCATCAGGCCGCCCAGGACGACGCGGTCCCCGGGTTGGACGCTGCCGCCGGCCTCGGCCACGAGGAAGCCGACTGGCGTTCCTATGCGCACAAGGAGGTTTTGGCCGTCAATGGTCATGACGGTTTCCGTGGCCGGACGGCCCGTCTCCATGACACGTCCAATTAAATAGAGATCGCTTACGGACAGCAGGACTGTATTCTCCGGGGTGGCTCCCGGTAGCGTCTCCCGCCCGGTGACTGCCTTGATGACGAGCTGGTCCAGGCCGTTCGGGTAGGTGGGCGCTACATGCATCACGGTGCAGTTTGCAAAGGCGTTGGCCCGGTTGCCCTTGGCCGCCACCAGGAATATCTTGGTGGGTTCGACCATGCGCTCCACCGTGTCCAGGCCGAGTTCGAGGGTCTTGCGGTAGTCCCTGAGCAGCGGCTCGTATATGGAAATACCTGGCTCGGGGGGGACGGCGTTGATGATCAGGGTCTGGGCCCGCCGGAATCTGCTGACGTTGATGCCCAGGTTGTGCAACCAACGGCTGAGTGATTCGCCGCTGTCGCCGGGCGGGGTCTCGCTATCGGTCCGGGTGTTCCCCGTGACCTCTATGCGCATGGAGAAACTGTCCACCTCGCGTATGGTTCCGGCCAGAGGTGAGTGAAGGTCGCCATGGCCGTCCGCTTTTGCCTCGGCGATTTTCGTGCCCGAGAGCACTTGATCGCCACTGGCAAGGATCGGTTTGTGGGCGTGTATGGGGATGCGCAGGCAGTCGGGCCTGGTTCCCTTGACCAGGGGGCCGGTATCCCCGGTGAGCAGGCTGAAGCTGTAGTTGGTCATATCTGTGAAATCCCTATTTCATGTGGCATTTGAAGCAGGCGTCGTCGCCGTAGGGGCCGCTCGTGTTTTCCTCGTGGCAGCCCATGCACTGAGCGTGGAAGGCGGCCGCCGTGGTGGGCACCAGCTGGTCGACAGGCTCGGTGTGGCAATCGGCGCAGGGCTGCGAGGCCGGGGGTGCGGTCTGTGCCTCCTCGCGGGTGTGACAGGTGCGGCAGCCCTTGATGCTCTGTGCATAGATATCCTCATGGCACGAAGCGCAGCGTTCGTGGTTCGCTTCCTTCAGAGAAAGGATATCGTCACGATTGCCGTGGCAGTTTGAGCATTTCTGCGGCTCGGGTTCGATGGACGCGTCGTGATGGCAGGCCTGGCAGTCTCCGGCGGCATAGTCGGCGGCGTGGTCGTCATGGGAGAAGTTGACGATGCTTGCGCCTGGGTGGTGACAGGCGACGCACTGTTTCTCGTCCATGGTATTCTGGTGCTCGGCGATAAAGGCGTCGTCGAATTTCTTCACGTGGCAGTCCGAGCAGGCGGGCGGCGTCGTGTCGCCGTCACTTGACGTGTGGTGACACTGTACGCAGGTCCGGCCTTCCATGGCGGCATGGGTCTGATGGGTGAAGATGACATTTCCGCCCTTGTTGGCAAGAAGGACGCGCACTGGTTCTTCGGGAGAGCCCGCGGGAACGAGATAGGCGCCGAGGGCAACAAGAAAGAGAGTCCCTGTCAGAATCGTGATGGGAAGGAAGCGTTTTTGCAATGAACCAACCTCTGAGTTGTGCTTGTCGTATTCTTATAGAGGAAAAAAACGGGTTTAGTCCATAACCAATGTGGATTGACCGGTTGCTCAACAAAAACAATCCGTCATCTGCCGAAGATCGTCTTGTTGATGAAGGTTAGGGCGAAGAATGCCACGCCGGTCCACCAGAGGGCCAGCGACAGCTGGGTGGTGGCGAGTACATAGAGGAATTTGAGGGCGAATTCGAGCGGGAGGGAGTGGATCATGCCGAGGAGGTCGATATCCAGGCGTCCGGCGATATCCATAAGTGTCACGGACGGCCAGTCGGCCGTGGCAACCCACATTGCAGCTTGGTAACCAAGTACCAGAATGCATGCGGACCAGGCGAGGACTCCAAGGGTCGTGAAGATGGTATGGGACAGGCTTTTTCTCACAGCCGGTGAAGCATATATAATTGCGGCAGAATTGACCATAGTGTATTAGGGCATGAAAAGGGGAGATTTGGTGTCATGACACTTGCCGTGGGTGAAAAGGTACTGATGGAGTTTTCCACCTTCGGCGACCGCTTCCTGTGCGTGGTCACCGAAATAGGCAAGGACGGGCGTCTATACGTCTATGCCTCGCTTCCTCCGGTTGTTCTTTCCCGCCTCAGCCATGACCGATTCGCCAGGGTCCGTTTCGCCCGCGAGGG
>CAMYLL010000235.1 GCA_947259235.1 uncultured Pseudodesulfovibrio sp.
GCGGCCCGCCCAACACCACGTATTCCGAGGTCTCCGGCGCAGTGGCCCTGACCCGCGCCTTCAACCCCGGCATCATGACCTGGGCCGCCATCACCGCCATCGTCCTCGCCTTCGTGGGCAAGCTCGGCGCGATCCTGGGCACTATCCCGGTCCCGGTCATGGGCGGCATCATGATCCTGCTCTTCGGCGCCATCACCGTCATCGGCATCAACACCCTGGTGCGCGCAGGCAACGACCTGATGCTGCCGCGCAACCTGGCTATCGTGGCAATCATCCTGGTCTTCGGCATCGGCGGCATGAACTTCGACCTGGTCATCGTCAAGCTCGGCGGCATCGGCCTGGCCGGTATCATCGGCGTGATTCTCAACCTCGTCCTGCCCTGCAAGGACTGTAACGAACCGCTGCCCGACGAGGTCAACCCCTCGGCTCCCGACCACCACACCGACCTCTAGACCTCGACGCACGCGCACATAAACGGCCAGGGACGGATTCCGTCCCTGGCCGTTCCTATTCCGCCCGCCCCCATCCCTGCGACCGCCCAGACGCCCTGACGCCCTGACGCCCTGACGCCCTGACGCCCTGACGCCGAAATCCCCCTCTTGGCCCCATCCTGCCAAGGTTTATCTTCTCCTTCCCGACCCATCCCGTCGTCCAGGCCGTGGACACCGCCCGGCTTCATCCCGCCCCCAACCACGCCAGCCTTCGACACGCCCGCAACCAACCGTCGGACCTCCGCACCCCCTCCACGCTCCCTCTTCACTATTGTTGTATGTACAAGCAACATCCGTTGTCCGGTTCGACATGCACACGAGCCGACAATCTCCATTGCCAGGCACGGCGCGCCCGGCGCACCCCCTCCACCATCGTCGACAGCCGCCTTGAAAAGATTGTATGTACAAACAACTTTCTCCAGACACGTCTCGCAGGGGTTTTCCAGGCACGGCATGGAGACAGGGAGGCTCCGCAGCCGCCATCTTTCATTGGACCGTCAGTCCGTAACTGGGTATGAGATGTGAGCATGCAAGGGGGGCTCAATAATGCGTGAAACGGTGACCGGTCTGGTGCTGACCTTCAACGGCGAGCGGCTGCTCGAAAAGTGTCTGACATCTCTCAACTTCTGCGACGAACTGCTGGTGGTTGACTCCGCGTCCACGGACCGCACCCGGGACATCGCCGAGGCATGCGGCGCGCGGGTCATCGTCAACCCGTGGCCCGGCCCGGTAGCCCAGTTCAAGCTCGCTTTGGCGGAGGTAAAGACAACCTGGGTCGTCTCCCTGGACCAGGACGAGTACCTGACCGAAGAACTGAGCGAGGCCATCCAGGACAAACTCTCCAAACAGGAACGCGTGGCGGGATACCTTGTCCCGCGCAGCTCTTTCTACTTCAACCGATTCATGAAACATTCCGGGTGGTACCCGGACTACCTGTTCCGTGTGTTCCGCGCCGGCAAGATGGAGGTCACGGCCAGCGGCGCCCATTATCACTTCAAACCGCGCGGCGAGACCCTCAAGATTTCGGGCGACATCCTCCACTATCCCTATGAATCTTTCCAGCAGCACATGGAGAAGATCAACTACTACGCGGAGGAGGGAGCCAGGACCCTGCGCGAAAAAGGCCGCCGGGGCGGCGCGATTCCGGCCATCCTGCACGCCGCCATGCGCTTCGTGAAGCTCTATTTCCTCAAGGCAGGATTCCTCGACGGCAAGGCAGGGTTCTACAACGCCATGGCCGGGTTCTATTACACATTTCAGAAGTACATCCGCGTCGAGGAGACCTCCAAGTGGGGCGCTGATTAGATTTCGACGCTTTCCTCTTCCCCTCTATTCCATACAGTTACTCTTTGTGATATTGATTCGCAGCACGCTCTTTCACCCTATTTTTCAGGAGGAACAATGAACATGTTTAGCGCGGAGACCATTCAATCGCTTATCGAGCAGGCAACAACCATGATCTCGATCCACGGTCTCAACATCCTCATTGCCCTCGGCATATTCTTCATCGGTCGGATGGTCGCCAACAAGCTGTCCGCCCTGGCGCGCGCCCTGATGCTCAAAGCCAAAGTGGACGACACCCTGCGCGCCTTCCTGCGCAACATCATCTACTACGCCCTGCTCTCTGCGGTGACCATCATGGCCCTTGGCCAGGCGGGGCTGAACATCACCTCCTTCCTGGCTGTTCTGGGCGCCGCGGGTCTGGCCGTGGGCCTCGCCCTCAAGGACTCCCTGTCCAACTTCGCGGCGGGCGTCATGCTCATCCTGCTCAAGTTCTTCAAGCGCGGCGACTGGGTGACCGTGGCGGGTGAATCCGGTACGGTCCATACCGTCAACATCTTCAACACCCTGCTCACCACTGCGGACAACCGGGCGGTCATCGTGCCCAACTCCGCCATCCTCGCCGGGACCATCGTCAACTACACGGCGAACGAAACCCGCCGGGTGGACCTGGTGATGGGCATCGGCTACGACGACGACCTGCTCAAGGCCAAGGAGCTGCTCATGAAAATCATCACCGAGGATCCGCGCGTGCTGCCCGAGCCCGCCCCGGTGGTCGCCGTGCTGGAGTTGGCCGATTCCTCCGTCAACTTTGTGGTCAGGCCATGGGTCAAGACGTCGGACTACTGGCCGGTCTACTTCGGCCTGACCGAAAAGGTGAAGCTGATCTTCGACCAGGAGGGCATCTCCATCCCCTACCCGCAGCAGGACGTGCACCTCTATCCCGTCGAGAAATAAACCCGACACGCAAAAGGGGAGCCGCAAGGCTCCCCTTTTTCACGCCGGTCGTCCGACCGGAAGATGAAATCCTCCCGCGCTAGAATCCAAGCTCGGCCAGATCATCAATGATGATCCTCGCGGCCCTGAGGGCGGCCCCGGGATCGCCCACCATGGAGCGCAGCTCGATCAGCTCGCGCTTGACGCCCGCATAGGCGTCCGGCTCGTCCAGCCACGCGGCGGCGGCCCGGGCCAGGTGGCCTGCCTGGGCACGCTCCTGAATGAACTCGGGATATATCTTCCGCCCGGCGATGAGGTTGGGCAGTGAGATGTGGTCCACATGGACCAGCAGCCGGGCCACCAGGGCGGACAAGGGCGAGACCTGATAGGCCACCACCACGGGAGTCCCGATGAGGGCGGTCTCCAGGGTGACAGTGCCCGATGCGGCCAGGATCATCTTGCAGGAGCGGAACGTCTCATAGCGGGAATCCGGCTCGACGATTTCCACGGGGATATCGCTGTCCCACAGGGCCAGCAGCCGCTCGCGTTCCATGCCCGGAGCGCGAACAATGACATAGCGCAGGTCCGGGTGGTTGCGCCGCAGGATTCTGGCGGCTCCGGCGAACTCCGGCAGCAGGGTCGAGACTTCCTTGTTGCGGCTGCCGGGCAGCAGGCCGACGAGGTTCTCGTCCACGGCCATTGCGTCAAGCCGCTCAAGGGGCAGGACGTCCATGAGCGGATGGCCCACGTAATCCACCGCCATGCCGTGCCGCTCGTAGAAGTCCTTCTCGAAAGGCAGGATGCAGATGACGCGCCGGACGTGCTCGCGCAGGAACTTCACCCTGCCGGAACGCCAGGCCCATATCTGGGGGCTGATGTAGTAATAGACCGGAATGCCCAGGTCCCGGGCCATCCTGGCGATGCGGAAGTTGAACTCCGGGCAGTCGATAAGGATGATGGCGCGGGGCCGGACCTCCTCAAGGGTACGCCGAATGCGTCGCAGCAGCAGCAGGATGCGTGGCAGCCCCCCGAGAATCTCGGTGATGCCCACCAGCGAGATGAGCTTCATGGAGTAGCGCACGTTCATCCCTTCGGCCTTCATTGCCGAACCGCCCATGCCGGTGAACGACGCCTCTGGCTGCACCTCGCGAAGCCGCCGGATCAGCTCGGCCCCGTGCAGGTCGCCCGACGCCTCGCCGACGCTCAACCATATGGGACCATGTGGATTATCTGTCTGCATGGATGGTGAGTATCCCATGTCCGACCTGTCCGCAAGACGACAAGGCCATTTCCGCGCTCCCCGGGGTTGCAATATGCGCATCGAGCGGGTAGAACCGGGCGCACGAACAAATACTCAACGAGGATTAAATATCATGCTGAAAGTCGGAGTCGTCGGTTTGGGCTGGATGGGCCGTGTCCATCTTCGCAACTACACCGAGATGGCGGGAGTCACCGTGGTCGGCGTGGTCGATGTGGACCCCAAGGCACGCGAGGACGTCACCGCCCAGTTCGGCGTGACCGCCTTCGCCACCCTTGAGGAGCTGCTTGAGCACGAGCTGGACGCCGTCAGCGTCTGCGTGCCCACCAGCCTGCACCATGAGACAGGCCTCAAGATCATAGACAAGAAAATCAACGTCATCATAGAAAAACCCCTGGCCGCCACCGCCGCCGAGGGCGAGGAGCTGGTCAAGCGCGCCGCCGAGCAAGGCGTGGCCCTCATGGTCGGCCATGTGGAGCGGTTCAACCCGGCCGTGGCCCGGGTCAAGGAGCTGGTCGGCGACGACATCATCTCCATCCAGATCGAACGCGTGGGCCCCTACCCGCCGCGCATCCAGGACGTGGGCGTGGTCAAGGACCTCGGCTCCCACGACATAGACCTCATCCGCTACATCACCGGCTCGGAATACAAGTCCGTCTACGCGGTGACCTCCACCACGCTGGGCCAGCACGAAGACAGCGCGCTGATCACGGCCGAGATGGAGAACGGCGTCCTGGCCAACATCTCCACCAACTGGGTGACGCCGTACAAGGGCCGCAAGATTCTGGTGGCCTGCGAGTCAAAATACATCAAAGCCA
>CAMYLL010000236.1 GCA_947259235.1 uncultured Pseudodesulfovibrio sp.
GAACGACGAAGAAGATGGTTGCCGAGCAGGCGGGGGTCGCCTCGGGTTTGGTTTTCCACTACTTTGACAGCAAGGAGAACCTGTTCATGCAGGCGGGCATAGAACTCGTCGAAACCATGATCATCACCCTGCGCGAAAAAATCGCCCATGCGGAAACCGGCTGCAAGGCGTTGGGGGCTTTTGTCAAAGCATGCCTGGATTTCACCATTGAAAATGAAAAAACCTTTCCGACGATCAACCGGTGCTCACCGTTCAGCGATGACAATCCCGACCTGGACCGCCAGAAGATCGGTGACAAGTTTCGCGGTTTGACGGATATCGTCGAGGAAATTCTGCGCCGGGGAATTGAAGATGGTTCGATCATGGATCTGCCCGTACCCCAGACGGCTTTCATGATTTACGGCAATATCGTTGGCGCGGTGCGCACGCGGTTTCTGACCCCATACAAAATCCCCGGGCTGTTTGACGAGGCATCGGAGTTTGTCCTGCGCAGCGTCTGCAGCCAGAGGCCAGGGCCCCGCTCCTAGCAGTATACATGCCCGGTTATAAGGGACATCTGGCGGGCGGGCTGTTCTTTGCGGTCATGTGCCTGGTGGGCGCGGTGTTGATCGGATGGCTTGTTTTCGATCCGCTGCTGGCTGCCGGTCTGGTCGGATTCTGTCTGCTCGGAGCGCTGTTTCCCGATGTGGATACCGACTCCAAGGGGCAGAACCTTTATTATATGGTTCTGGCCGCCGTGGATTTCGGTCTGATCTTGCAGAAGTACTACATGTGGGCCGCCTGGCTCGGTCTGCTTTCCATGTTCCCGGCCATGGGCTCCCATCGCGGCTGGACCCATACGTGGTGGGCCATGCTTATCATTCCGCTCCCGATACTGCTTATCCCGACCCTGGCGCTGGGGATCGAGGCCATAGAGACGTTCGCGCCTTTCTACACGGCGTTTTGCGTTGGGTATTTCTCCCATCTTCTTCTGGACGGCGAGTTCCGTTAAGATGCTTGGTGGATAGGAATGGGGGAGAGGCGATCCGGTTAGCGAGCTGCCAGCTCGCTATAAATGTGCATGTATTTTTCGGCCATCGTCTTGTCCGTAAACTGGCCTACCGAGATGGAGCCGTTGTGTACGAGGCGCTTGGCCAGTTCGTTATCGTTCACGATGCGGGCGATGGCGTCGGCCAGCTCCCGGGCGTCGCGGTTGCGGAAGACAAGGCCGTTTTGCTCGTGAACAACCAGTTCGAGATTGGACGGAAGATCAGACGTGATCACAGGCGTGGCCGATGCCCAGCCTTCCTTGATCACGGCATTTGACCCCTCCCCGTCAACAGAGGGAACCGTGAGGATGTCGATTTCCGGCAACACCTCGCGGCTGTCCCTGTATCCGAGGAAAAGGATCGATTCAGCCAGCCCCTGTTCGTCTGCCTTGACCTTGAGCTCCTGGAAGAGCGGGCCGTCGCCTGCGATGAGGCACTGCCAGTCGGGCATGGATTCGTTTTTTCTGAGCTCGCCCAGGGCCTCGATGAGTACTTCGAATCCCTTCTGGGTGCTCAGCGCCCCCACGGCGCCGATGGTCAGGACCGCGTGATCGTTCTTGACGGTCGAGTACATGTCCGCATCAATGCCGCTGTGGATGGTGGAGGTTTTTTCCGCCGGTATTCCGCATTGGATGAGTACGTCCTGAATCTCGTGGCTGACGGCGACCAGGGCGTCGCCTGCCTCGTATTTACGCTTGCTCCAGCCGTGTCTGAGACGATAGGAAACCCGCCGACTGTGGACCAGCTTGAACCCGCCCTTGGTCAGGCGGGTCAGGGCGGCCAGAGAGGCTCCCTTGGCATCGTTGGTGTGGACGATTTGCGGCTTGTGGGCCGAGATGATTCGAAACAGGCGAAAAATGTTCAGCGGATTGAGGTCACTGTGCGAAGGCAGCGTCTCGTACGGTATCCCCTCGGCGTCGAGCAGGGGCACGAGCGGAGATCGTTCGGGAATGGCCACCAAGGGCTCGAACCCGGGGGTGCGGGCAAGGGCGCGCGCCAGATAGAACACCTGACGCTGGCCGCCGCGCATAATCTTTCCGAGATCAAGTAGCAGTATCTTCAATTGAAAACCCTGTTATTTCAGCGTCTTTAAGGTTGCAGATGCAACCTCTTCAAGGCTGGCGCAGACTGTGAACCCGGCCTTGCGCATTGTTTCGAGCTTACGTTCGACACCGCCGCCGCGCTCCAGGATCGCTCCGGCATGTCCCAGGCGTTTACCCGGGGGGGCTGTGCGTCCGGCAACAAACGACACGACCGGCTTGTCGAAGCCGGTACGGACCACGTATTCAGCCAGATTCTCTTCGGCTTGTCCACCGATTTCACCCAGAACCACCACGGTTTTGGTTGCTTCGTGGTTACGGAGCATTTCGAAAATGTCCGCATAGTTGAGACCGATGAAGGGGTCGCCGCCGATGCCGATGCATACGGACTGGCCGATTCCAGAGGCGGTCAGCCGGGCCGCTACTTCGTAGGTCAGGGTTCCGCTTCTGGAGAGAATGGCCACCGGGCCGGGCATGAACGGGTCCGTGGGCATGATGCCGATCTTGGTCTGGCCGGGCACGATGATGCCCGGAGTGTTTGGTCCCACGACACGCGTGAGCGAGAATTGTATCTGCTCGAAGACGGCAAGCATTTCGTGCTGGACGATGCCCTCGGTGATGCAGACGGTCCAGGGGATTTCGTTGAAGGCGGCTTCGAGAACAGCGTCTGCGGCCATGCGCGGCGGCACGAAGATGATGCTCGCCCCGATGTCGTGGTTGCGCAGGGCTTCGGCGATGGAGTTGTATACGGGCACTCCCAGGACTTCCTGGCCGCCCTTGAACGGGGTGACTCCCGCGACCACGTTGGCTCCGTATGTCTGCATCAGCCGGGTGTGCAGCTGCCCCTCCTTGCCGGTTATTCCCTGGACGAGGATGGGGGTATCGCGGTCGATCCCCAGGCGGGCTGTGGAGATGTGTCCGGTGGGCCGGGGGCCGGCCTCGGGGCGCAGGGTCTGCGCGGCGGGGAAGTCGATGACCGGAGCGTCTTCAGCCTTGAGTTTTCCGAGAATCTCGACGGCCTCCCGCATGTCCTTGGCGATGTGCAGGGAATCGGAGCCGATGGATTGGAGCACCTCGACGCCGCCAGCCGCGTCGTTGCCCGACATGCGGGCCACGATGGGTTTTGCGGGCTCGCGTCCGCCCAGGGCATCCTGCAGGGCGAGGGCGACGTTCCGGCAGGACAGTATTCCTGCGTAAAGATTGATGAATACCGCCCGGACCTTGTCGTCGCCAAAGAGCAGCTCAAGGGCGGTGCGCATCCGCTTGTGGTCTGCCGCGCCGCCGAGGTCGAGGAAGTTGCGGGCCGGGAGCTTCGAGAAGTTGAGCAGATCCATGGTGGCCATGGCCAGCCCGGCCCCGTTGACCATGAGCCCGACCCAGCCGTCCAGCTTGACGTAGGAGAGTCCGGCGTCGCGGGCGACGTTTTCCTCGTGGGTGGCGTGTTCGGGCTGGTAGAATGATTCCATTTCCTGATGCAGCTCGGCGAAGTTGTCGTCCACCTCCACCTTGCCGTCCAGGGCGACGAACCGGTCATCGCCGGAGATGATCAGCGGGTTGATCTCGGCCATGAGCAGGCCATTGTCGAGCATGGTGTTGAAGAGGGTGGTCAGCAGGGCGGCGAACTCCGAGAAGCGTTCCTTTTCCATCTTCAGGTGGAAGAAGGCTGCCCGAATCTGATTGGCCGAGAGTCCCGCCGGGAGCCGTATTTCCTGAACCAGCAGATTGCCCTCGCCGAAGGACTCTATATCCACGCCGCCCTCGCGTCCCACGGTCAGAAGAACGCATCCCTGGCGACGCGATACCGTCAGGGAGATGTAGAATTCCCGTTTGATTTCCACGGCGGGCTCGACGCGGATGAACGGGACTTCGTGGCCCTTGATGTTCAGTCCGAGGATTTTACGGGCGGTGGGCGCGAAGTCGCCTCGGGCTTCCACCCGCAGGACGCCGCCAGCCTTGCCCCGGCCGCCGGTGAGCACCTGCGCCTTGAGAATCCAGGGCATGGGAAAATCTGCCTCGAAAGTGTCCTCGGTGCCGGGATACACCGTCTTCCCCGGAGGGACGTGGAGGCCCGCCTTGTCAAACAGGGCTTTGCTCATATGTTCGTTCAAAAGCATGGATCGTCCTCGTGCTTGGGTGAATGGTCCAGAGTGCCTGACCGCACCCTCTCAGGGAGCGGACTGCGCGCATTGCGGGCATGAAGAATAGAGGATATATAGATCATAAACGGGCAATGTGCCAGGAGTTCCCATGGCCGATTTCAATGATTACGCAGATCAGTTGCAAAACGAGGTGGTGGCGGAGATAGCGGAGAGCTATTTTGGCGACCGGAAAAATATCGACGACATGATGACCGACTTCAAGACCATGGCCGATGGACTCAATGCGTTCGTCCCAAGGCTGACCAGAGCTGCCACGAGGCTCCACCATCTCCTGCTGGACAGGGCATCGGCCGCTGATTTCTATATCGCGCTTGAGGTTGATCCCCAATGCGTTCCCTTTACCGACGAGCCGCCCGCGCCTTTTTTCAGCAGGCTTCCCTTCGCGTTCACCGGCGCGGGGCGCTACGAGAAATGTGTGCGGCGCAGTTATGGGCTTTTTCAGAAAATCGCCAGTGAATACCTGTATGGAAGATCATATGAGCACGATGAGGACAAAGGCAGAAAACGCCAGACGACCGGCTATATAGGACTTCGTGAGTTTGCCAGGGTCATAGA
>CAMYLL010000237.1 GCA_947259235.1 uncultured Pseudodesulfovibrio sp.
GTACATGGTTCAAATCCGGCCGGTTGAACTGTTAAGAAGCGCATCAGTGCGTCCGAACATGTGGTAACAAGGCAGAGCGGTTTAGTAAATAGGAGTGTTTCCTAGGAATACGTGCTGGCCGGGTTATATCTCGAAAAGCATCTCGAGGTCGTCGCGGGTCAGGCCCTTGAGGGCGGACTGGCCCGGGATGATGGATTCGGCCACGTCTTTCTTCTGTTCCTGCAGTTTGAGGATGCGCTCTTCCACCGTGTTCTGGCAGATCATCTTGTAGGCGAAGACCTGCCGTTTCTGTCCGATGCGGTGGGTGCGGTCTGTGGCCTGGTTTTCCACGGCCGGGTTCCACCACGGGTCGTAGTGGATGACATAGTCGGCGCTGGTCAGGTTGAGGCCGGTTCCGCCCGCCTTGAGGGAGATGAGGAAGATCGGGATATCCGGGCTGTCGTTGAACCGGTCCACCTGCTCAAAACGGTCCTTGGAGGAGCCGTCGAGGTAGGCGAAGGGGATTTCGCGGATCTGGAGCCAGCTGCGGATGACATGGAGCATGCGCACGAACTGGGAGAAGACCAGTACCTTGTGGCCGCCTTCGATGATGTCCACGACGAGGTCCTTGAAGGCGTCGAACTTGCCCGAGGGCAGGTTGGTGGAGACGCCGGGCATGTCCAGCTTGAGCAGGCGCGGATGGCAGCAGATCTGCCTGAGCTTGAGGAGAGCGTCGAGGATGGACATCTGGCTCTTGGCCATGCCCTTTTCCTCTACATCCCGAAGGACCTGGTCTTTGAGCTTCTTGGCCAGGGCGTTGTAGAGGTCGCGCTGCTCGTCCACCAGCTCACAGTAGTGGGTTGTCTCGATCTTGGGCGGCAGGTCCTTGGCCACCTCGGACTTGGTGCGGCGCAGGATGAACGGCTTAACGCGGGAGCGCAGGTAGTCCAGGGTTTCCTCGTCGCCGTCCTTGATGGGCTTGACGATGCCGCGCTGGAACGAATGCTGTGAGCCGAGGAAGCCGGGCATGAGAAATTCGAAGAGGGACCACAGTTCGAAGAGATTGTTCTCGATGGGCGTGCCCGAGAGACAGACGCGAAGCCCTGCTTCGAGCTTGCGCACGGAGCGGGCGGTGATGGTGTTCGGGTTCTTGATGTTTTGCGCCTCGTCGAGGATGACGCTTGCGTATTCGTACTTGAGCAGCTCGTCGAGGTCGCGGCGCAGCAGGGCGTAGGTGGTGATGACCAGGTGCGAGCTATTGATGTGCTGAAAGAGGTCGTCGCGCTTGGCGCCGTAGATGGTCAGCCGCCTGAGCTCGGGGACGAATTTTTGCGCCTCGCGCTCCCAGTTGGGCAGCACGGAGGTGGGGACGATGATCAGGTTGGGGCCATCGATGCCGTTGTCCACCAGCGACTGGATGTAGGACAGGGTCTGGATGGTCTTGCCCAGCCCCATCTCGTCGGCCAGGATGCCGCCGAACCCGTATTCACGAAGGAAGTTGAGATAGCTCAAGCCCTGCAACTGGTACGGGCGCAAGGTGGCCTGCAGCTTCGGAGGCTGGATGACCATCTTTATTTCGTCGAAATTATTTATTTTTTCCCTGAGCTTGACGAAATAGGAGTCCGTGTGGGCCTGGGGCAGGTCTTCCAGTATCTTGTCGAGCACCGGGGCCTCGAACTGATTGAACTGCTTCTTGGGCGCCTTGTCGGGGTCGAATCCGAGGGCCTTGAGCTTGTGCCCCAGCTTGGTGAGCCAGGATTCCGGCAGGCTGGTATATGAGCCGTCCTTGAGCTGCACGTAGCGTTTGCCCTTGGTCCATGCCTCCCAGATGACGTCGATGGGGACGCGCTGGTCGTCATACTCGACGGAGAGCTCAAGGTTGAACCACTTGTCCTCTTCGTCGGTTTCCACCTCGGCCACCACCACGGGCTGGGTTGTGCGCACCTTGTAGCGGGTGAGGTTCTGCTCGCCGAAGACGCGGTACGCCTCCACGAGTTGGGGATAATGGTCGAGCAGGAAGTTGATGGCTTCCTCCTGTTCCATGAACCAGATGTGGTTGTTCCTGGGCTGGAAATTCATGTCCTGCAGCTCGGCCAGCAGGTTGGCCTCCTCGTCCTGGGCGCGGCGGATGAGGTAGCTCTTGCCGCCCTCGTGGTAGCTGCCTGTCTGCAGGTCCGGGTTGGGGCCGGGCATGATGAATTCGCCGTGTTCGTTCTCGTAGATGTTCTGCACCTTGAGAACCAGCAAGCTGCCTTCTTCGTCCAGGTAGAGCTTGGGGTTATACTCCGCCTTCTGGAAGATCGGCCCGACGCGTTCGAGGAAGTCCTCCTGGCCGTAGAGGTCGGACACGGGAATCCGGGTCCAGACGCGGTCCAGGAACTCCGAGACGTCGGCGTGCGGCACGATGGGTTTCTTCTCGACCATGCTCTGCACGAGTTTGGGGTCGAGCCCGGTCTGCACCGGGTAGAAGGAGTTTTTGTAGTAAACCCAGAGCGGCAACCGACCGTAAAAGAAAATTTCCTCTTCATCCGTGATGGAGAAGGGCAGCTTGTCCTCGCGGGAGAGGAGGATGTCGAAGTTCAGGCCGTCCTCGCTCAGGGCCGGGGAGAGCTTGAGCTGCATGGTCTTGGATTCGATGGTGACCGGCTGGTCTGTCTCGCGCAGGAAGAGGTAGTACTCGTTCTTTACCGCCCGGAAGAACCAGGAGTGGAGGCCTGCCGGAATCTCCACCTTGTGGCCCCAGTAATCGAGGTAGTGGCCTATCTGTTCGGCCACGCCGGGCAGGGCTGGCGAGGTGTCGCACCAATCCGGGTTTTCCACGATCTGGTCGAGGGTAACCTCGTTTTGCACCTGGGAGATGCCGGATTTGTTTTGTCGGGCGCGAAAAAAGGCGACCTGAAGACGGCCCAGCTCCGGGAAAATTCGATAGATGAGATAGTGCCGTCCGGCTTCGGGCTCAAGCTCTGTGGCAAAGAACGGACGGAAGGTCTGACGCCAGTCTGTGCGCGGTACAGGCGCTTTTTCGCCGGATTCGGCGTCAAGGGACTTGAGCAGTTTGACCGCAGTCGCGGCCACGTGACGGCAGACGCCGGAGAAGGAATCAGGGCAGTTGCAGTAGTAGTTGATGCTGCGGTCGTTGAGATTGAGCCCGATTTCGGATGTGTAGTTCTGGAAATCGTCGCCCTGGACCTGACCGTCTATGTCCCAGTACTGTTCCCGTTTCTTGAGGTCCAGTTTGGAGACACCATTGGTTGCAACGATCTCATGGGCACCATCCAGGATGTATTCCGGGACGCTGTCGCCAATGAAATTTTGCAATATTGATTTGACTATCTGTTCTTCGCCGCTGGTCATTAGGAAACTCTCTGTGCTTGCCGGGAGTCAGGAAGTCGTTTGCTTACCCATATCCAGAGCGTTCGGCAAGGTGTATAAAAAAACTATGCGTCGCCTTCCGTCCCCTTGGCTTTTCATGGCCGTTGGTACATAGTGGGCGGACTGACCACGCTCTCCTAATTGTATGGTCCAACCTCCATAAATTTGCAAGAAAAAATGAGACTGCCAGCCCTTCTTATAATAGCCCTGTTTGCGGCTCTGCTCGCTGGTTGCGGGGAGAGCGGAGGCCCTGCGACGCCCGTCAAACCCGTGAATCCGGCGGTGATCCCTGCCGAGCCGGAATCCGGCGGGAGCATTGTCGAGGCCATGCTCGGCGAACCGGACAATCTCATTCCGCCGCTATCCACGACCTCCGCATCGCATGAAGTGGCTTCCCAGGTTTACGTCAGTCTGCTCAAATACGACAAGAATATTGAATTAGTGCCCTATGCGGCCAAGAGCTACGAGATTCTCGACGGCGGCAGACGCATCCGTTTTGTCTTGCGCGAGGACGTGCGCTGGTTCGACGGCGAGCCGCTCACGGCAGAGGATGTGGAGTTCACCTACAGGCTGATGATCGACCCCGAGACGCCCACGGCCTATGCCGAGAACTTCAAGGCGGTCAAGGCGTTCAAGCTCACAGGGCGGTATTCTTTCGAGGTCGAGTATGACCAGCCCTTTGCCAAGGCGCTCATCACCTGGGCCAACGACATTTTGCCCAGGCACGTGCTTGAGGGCGAGGATCTGCTCGATACGAGGTACAGCCGTGAGCCCATGGGAGCCGGTCCCTACAGGCTCAGGGAATGGACCCCGGGCAGCCGCATCGTGCTTGAGGCCAACCCGGATTATTTTGAGGGCAAGCCGTACATTGAGCGTGTCATCTATCGGATGATTCCCGATCTTTCCACCCAGTTCCTGGAGCTCAAGGCGGGCAACCTCGATTCCATGGGCCTGACGCCGCTGCAATACCTCTATCAGACAAACGGTCCGGGGTGGGACGGCAGCTTTCGCAAGTTCGAGTATCTGTCCTTCGGCTACACGTTCCTCGGCTTCAACTTCAATCATCCCTTCTTCAAGGATGTACGGGTCAGACAGGCCATCGACTATGCCATCGACCGCCGCGAGATAGTCGAGGGCGTGCTTTACGGCCTCGGCGAGGCGGCCAACGGGCCGTACAAACCGGGGACCTGGCAGTATAACGAGAGCATCAAACCCAGGCCCTATGATCCGCAGAAGGCCCGCGAGCTGTTGGCCGAGGCCGGCTGGGCCGACACCGACGGGGATGGTCTTCTGGACAAGGACGGCACTCCCTTTGCCTTCTCCATCATCACCAACCAGGGCAACACCCAGCGGATCAAGTGCGGGGTGATCATCCAGCAGCGGCTCAAGGATGTGGGCATCAAGGTGGAGCTGC
>CAMYLL010000238.1 GCA_947259235.1 uncultured Pseudodesulfovibrio sp.
CGGTTTTTAACCGCATATTCTCATTGTTCCCATTCGCTCTCTATTCTTTGACCGGCCTGTGTTTTGTCTGGATCGGTCTGCGCGCAAGAAAACAATCAAAAGGATAACCATACCGATGCTCGAATATCCCGAACTCAAAACCATCTCCGCAGGGTTGCTCGACAAGTTCGAGACGCTCTGGGGGCGTCTTTGACTATGCCGAGACCAAAGTCCGCCTCGACGAGATAGAGAAAGAGCTTTCCAAGCCCGGCGCGTGGGACAAGCACGATGCCTTGACCCCTATCCTTCGTGAAAAAACACAGCTTTCGGACAAGCTTGCCATGTATGACGGCTTGTTGGAGGCCAAGGACGACCTCGACGCCTGGTTGGAACTCGCACAGGAATCACGCGAGGAAGAGGCGCTGAGCGCCCTTGAAGCTCAGGTTGCACTGTTCCGTTCAAGGCTGGGGACCACCGAGCTGGCCACCATGTTCGCCTTCGAGCATGACAAGAACAACGCCATCCTCGAGATTCATCCGGGCGCTGGCGGCGTGGAGTCCCAGGACTGGGCCGAGATGCTCATGCGCATGTACAACCGCTACGCAGAGCGCAAGGGCTTCACCGTCAAGCAGCTCGACTTCCAGCTGGGCGAAGAGGCGGGCATAAAGAGCGTGACCCTGCAAATCGAAGGGCTCTACGCATACGGCCTGCTCAAGGGCGAGAGCGGCGTGCACCGCCTGATCAGGATTTCCCCCTTTGACTCGTCCGGCAGGCGGCACACGTCCTTTGCCTCGGTGGACTGCTATCCCGACATGGACGACGACATCGAGATCGAGGTCCGCGACGAAGACCTGCGTATTGATACCTTCCGTTCGAGCGGTCCCGGTGGCCAGAGCGTCAACAAGACCAGCTCCGCCGTGCGCATCACCCATATCCCCACGGGCATCGTGGCCCAGTGCCAGAACGAGAAGTCACAACACCGGAACAAGGCAACGGCCCTCCGGCTCGTCAAGGCCCGCCTCTACGAGGTGGAGCTGCAGAAGATCGAGGAAAGCCGTCGCCAGGATTATCAGGCAAAGGACGCCATCGCCTGGGGAAGCCAGATCCGCACCTACACGCTGCAGCCGTACCGCCTCGTCAAGGACCACAGGTCCAACAGCGAGACCGGCAATGTGGACGCCTTTCTTGACGGTGATCTCGACGAGATGATCAGAAACCACTTACTCTATGTCCATGCTCAAGGAAAACATGAATAGATTTCCCGAAAACGAGCTCGTCGCGGAGCTTGCCACGCTCCAGAGCGAGCTGCAGATGGCCTTCAAGCCCAACGGAACCACGGCGGATGCGGTGTGGGTATTCAGGCGGCTGGAGGGGCTCAGCTCAGAACAGTGGGATACTCTGACCAGAAAGCACAACCTGCGCCAATGGCTCACCCTGCCTGTGGATGGCGACTCTCTGCCGCATCTGCGACAGTTTCAGGCGACGCTTGAGCGACTTGCCTACCAAACCGACCACGATCCACTGACGAGCCTTGCCAACCGCCGCGCCTTCGACCGCGTGCTGGATATGGAAGTTGAGCGTTCAAAGCGCTCCAAGACACCTCTTTCGTTGGCTATTTTCGATCTGGACGACTTCAAGCGCATCAACGACACTTACGGTCATCCCATGGGCGACGAGGTTCTGGCCACCTTCGCCAAGAAGCTCAAGGCAACCACCCGCCGCTATGATCTGGCCGCCCGTTTCGGCGGCGAGGAGTTCGCCTTGATCATGGCGGGCTCCGGTATAGTCAAGGCGCAGCGGATGCTGGACAGACTGCTCAAGGATTTCCGGGAGACGGTATTTCATGGCCCCAACGGAGACGAATTCAACGTCACCTGTTCCGTCGGGCTGACCTGCTACAAAGGGGTGGTGGACATAGAAACCGCTGAACTGCTGCAACTGGCCGACGATGCCCTCTATGAAGCTAAAAATGCAGGAAAGGACCAAGTGAAGGTGTCACGGCTCGCCTTTGCCGAGAACGTCCCCAGCGATACCCTGGTCCACTCGAACGAGAAACAGTTCCTGTTTGGCGGAAAATAACGGAGTCAGGATATGAATCACAACAATACACTCAGTCTTGCCATTATGAGCGGCAAGGGTGGCGTCGGCAAGACCAACATCATCCTCAATCTCGGATATGCCCTGCACATGGAACAGATGACGGCCATGCTCATGGATTGCGACCTTGGCCTGGCAAACCTGGACGTCCTGCTCGGCATCTCCCCGGAAAAAAACCTGCACGACCTGCTCCAGTCGGGCGTGGATGCCGAAGACGTGCTGGTGTCCATCGAAAAAGGCTTCGACATGCTCCCCGCCACCAGCGGCGTTCCAGAACTGGTGGAAATGGACGAGGATCTTCAGGATATTCTTTTCAAGAAACTGGTGACCCTGGCAGGCGAATACGATTACCTCATGCTCGATCTCGGCGCGGGAATCAGCAATACGGTCCTCTCCTTTGCCACCCTGACTCAGCTGCGCATCGTCGTCGTCACGCCGGAACCGACGTCTCTCACGGACAGCTACGCCATGATCAAGGTCTTGGCCACCCAGCGCGGGGTCAAGGACTTCCTCGTGGTGGTCAACCAGGCGACATCGGCGGGCGAGGCCAAGCAGACGTTCGAAAGGCTCAACGCCGCGTGCATGAATTTTCTCAATATCGAGTTGAGAAACCTTGGCTTCATCCACCAGGATCGGACCTTGGTGGAGGCCGTCCGCAGGCAGACGCCACTCATGAAATACGCCCCGAATTCCACTGCTGCCAAGGATATCAAGGCCCTGGCCAAGCGGATCATGCGCTACCGCGAAGACAATCGTGAGAGGATTTCAGGACGCCCCATTTTGAAAGATTTTCCGTCCATCTGAGCCACAAAATAAATGGTTGACGAAAAGAGCCATTTTTTGGCATAGTTACTTGGAATTTTAATGGAGAATCTTTTTTCATTCTCTTGCAGGCCAGAATTGTCGACCTGCTGCTAACTCAATGTTTCAGGGGGAAACCATGAACAAGAGTGAATTGATCAAGGCTCTTTCGGAACAGAAGAAAATGCACGTGGACGAAGCCACCAAGGTGGTTGGAGCCTTTGTCGATTCCGTCAAGGAAGCCCTTTTGCGGGGCGACCGTGTCGAGATCAGAGGCTTTGGCAGCTTCAAGATCAAAGACTACGAAGGGTATACCGGACGGAACCCCAAGACTGGCAGCGTCGTGCAGGTCCACTCGAAGAAACTTCCTTTCTTCCGCCCTGGTAAAGAGCTGAAAGAATTCATCAACGATTAGGATGAGACGGATTTTTCTCTGCCTGTTGCTGGTGGCGGGACTTATTCAGAGCGCTTCAGCCCAGGCACAGCCTGTCCTGACCATTCTGTATACGGCGAATACCTACGGCACTGTGAGGCCATGTCCATCTTGAGGGGGTAAAACCCTCGGAGGCGTGGCCCGGCGGGCTACATATTTTTTTGACGCTGATGCGGTGGAGCCGCCAAAGTTGCTTGTGTCCGGCGGATGGGAATTCATCAATCCAAACGGCACAATGCCGGACAAGCGGATTCTTGAAAGCCTTTTGCAGGCATACCAACTGCTGAATTACGATATAGGGTTTGTCGGATCCTTTGAGGCTGAGAATCTCGGTCTTCTCGGGCTTGCCGTCGAATCCGTCAGGAAGACAGCAGCAGAGGCTCCTTTCACGGTCCTGACGACCACGACCGGCGATGCCATCGGGTTCATCAGGTTTCCTTCCCTCCCCCCGGGAGAAGACACGCCCTCAGCTGATCTGATCGATAGTATTGCGAAGCAGATCAGAAACATACAGCCTTCTGTAAGGTTGATTGTGGGGCTGAGCGACTGGGGATGGGGCGGCGAGCGGGAATACCTCGCCCAGAATCCCACCGATGTTCCTGACCTGCTCTTTGGAAGCGGCCTCGGGTCCGGGGTCAACGGTCGTATCGAAGCAGACGGTCGTTGTCTTTGGGTACGCCCCTATGATAAGGGAAAAACCATCAGCAATGTCCAGATCATGAACTGGCCGGATAGAAACGGCCCCTTCTCGTGGTCTATTCCTGATGTTGTGAAGCCGAGCACAGTCGGCCTCGGCGACCAGTATCAAGACAACCCGGACGTGGGTGCGATCCTTCAATAGGCTCCACGTCACGGATATATACACAGTAAGGAGTTGACTTATGGAATTCAGAGGAGCGTTCACGGCTCTCTCTACGCCGTTCAAGGACGGGGCCATTGATGAATCCACCTATCGTGATTTCATTGAATGGCAGATCGAACAGGGCATTGACGGGTTGGTCCCGTGTGGCACCACTGGTGAAGCGGCCACTCTGACGCACGAAGAGCAGGGCCGGATCATCAGGATTTGCGCCGAACAGGTGAAGGGACGTGTTCCTGTTATCGCCGGGGCCGGGTCCAACAGCACCAAGGAAGCCATTGAGCTGACCAAGCTCGCCAAGGAAGCTGGTGCCGATGCAACCCTGCAAATAACTCCCTACTACAACAAACCCACTCCTGAAGGTCTGATTGCCCACTTCAAGGCCATTGCCGATGAAGTGTCCATTCCTTTTGTCGTTTACAATGTTCCGGGACGCACCGGTTTGAACCTGTTGCCGCAAACCCTCAAGCGGATTGTTGACGCGGTTCCCCAGGTCGTCGCCATCAAGGAAGCCACTGGCAACATGTGCCAGGCGGCAG
>CAMYLL010000239.1 GCA_947259235.1 uncultured Pseudodesulfovibrio sp.
TTAAGTGATAGACAGGATGGAAAAAAAGCTTTTTAAAATTCATGCCGACACCATGAACGTACCCGAGGATTCCGTGTCCGCAGAATCCTCCCCCAAGAGCATCCCGGCCTGGGATTCCCTGAAACACATGCGGCTCCTGCTCAGTGTTGAAGAAGCGTTCGGCATAGCCTTTCTTGATGATGAGATTGTTGAAATAGACGATACGCAATCTCTTTTGAAAAACCTGCAAGGGCGAGGGGTAATGTAACAATGTACAACCCGTATATAGCCGGCAAACGCATCTACCTGCGCCACCCGACACGTGAAGACGTTGCAGGGCGATGGCACGAGTGGTTCAGCGACCAGGAGACGATGCAGTGGGTTCCGGGGCATTTCTGGCCCAACAGCGTCGAGAGCCAGCAGGCTTTTTACGAGAGCATACAGAACAGCCGGGACCGGCTCGTGCTCTCCATCGTCGACATCGAAACCGACACGCACATTGGCGTCTGCAATCTCAGCAGCCTCAACTGGAGAGACCGACATGCCGACATGGCTGTCATCATCGGTGAAAAGGAATACCGCGAGGGAATCTACGTCACCGAAGTCATCGCCATGCTACTCAAGATCGCCTTCAACCGGTTGAATTTCCGCATTGTCAAAGGCGGCTACCTCTCCTGCAATGAAGCGTCGAAAGCCATTCTGGAGCTTTTCCGCTTCAAGGAAATCGGTACGTACAAAGAGATCATCTGGTTTGAGGATCATTACGTCGATCATGTCCTGGTCATGCTGCGACGTGAAGACTGGCTCCGCCGCAACACCGCAACACCAACCAAGTAGCCTCCATCCTCCTCCCCGACTCAGCGGGGAGAGTCAACCGGCTGTTCCCATATGACAGGGCGACCCCCTGCCATGTGGAAGCCGGGCGGACGCCCCGAATCACCTCGCCACCCCGGAAACCCTATCCCGAGCCGGCCAGCGCCTCCCTGTTCTCCATGCGGCCGAAGGGGACCTCCTACTTGCGCATCCTGTGCCGCAGGGTCGAGGGATTGATGCCCAGGATTGCGGTGGCGGGGCTTTTCACTCCCCTTTACCTGGACGGGCACTGCCCGAATGCTGTAAAAAACCGTTCTGCCGCACACGCGGCCAACAGCAACCCAAGGAAGCCTCCCGTGAAATCAAGAGAAGCGCTCCTGTCGGCTCTCAAAGAGTCCGCACGAGACATCGAGCCCGGGCAGAAGTACACCGTGGACGATTTCCGCAACGAAGACGCCCCGGGCGTGGCCCAGCTCTATTACGCGGTCTACGGCGACAATTTCCCCATCGATTACGTCTACGACCCCGAGGCGATCCTTGCGGCCACGGCCTCCGGCCAGACCAATTTCGTGGTGGGACGCACTCCAAAGGGAGACATCGTGGGTCTTTACGGCCTCTATCGCAACCCGCCCGGCAAATACATCATGGAAGGGGGCGCGTGGATAGTTTTGCCCGCCTACCGCAACACGACCCTGGCCATGCGCCTTGCCCGCCACGGGCACGGGCCGCTCCTCAACAGGCTCGGCCTGAATCTCCTGTTCGGCCAGAACGTGTGCGACCACGTCGTGGCGCAGAAGCTGAGCCGGAAGATGGACGCCCCCCCCTTTGCCCTGGAGATCGAAGCCATGCCGCCGCGCCCCGAGGCCGGCCCAAACGGGCAGCGCATATCCCTGCTGGACACGTTCCACATCCATCGCGACGTGCGCCACGACGTATACCTCCCCGAGCGGTACGACGAGATTCTCAAGGGAATCTACACAGTGCGTTGTTTTGACAGGAATTTTTGCGAGGACAGCGCGCCGCAAGGCGCCGCCGACTGCTCGGTCCAGACCATGGACTCAGCCTCGCTGGCCAAGCTGATGGTCCGCAGGCCGGGCAGCGACCTCGGGGACCGCCTCGCACTCATGGAGAAGGATTGCCCGGGCAGGCATGCATACCAGCTCTTCATTCCCCTTGGGCAACCCGGCACAACGCACGCGGTCGATGCCGCCAGGGAGGCGGGCTACTTTTTCGGCGGGATTCTGCCCCTGTGGGACGATACGGACTTCCTGCTCATGCAGAAGCTGAACAGCGACCCGGACTTTTCACGGATTGAGCTGCTCACGGACGAGGCCAAGGCCCTACTCGCGTTCATCATCAAGGACCGGGAGACCCTGCCGGGCCGCCCATAAGGCCCGCCTAGAACGTGGCGTAGCGGAACAGGTTCACCGACGCCGTCCGGCTCAGCACATAGGCGAACAGCCCCAGGTAGAGGCCCACCCAGAACACCGTCTGGATAGCCGTCCCCAGCAGATGGGCGATGCGTTTCCTGTTCATGCCGACGCCTCCCCGAGCATGCGTCGCAGGGTGTGCCGCTCCACCTTGCCGGACCCGGTGCGGGGGATTTGCCCCACCTCCACAAACCGGTGAGGGATGTGGTTCTGGGGGAGCATCTCACGCAGGGCGCGCAAGGTTTCCCCTTTGTTGAACACCGCGCCGGGCTTGAGGGCATAAGCCATCACGGGGACCGTGCCGAACATGGGCGTCTCCATGGCCACAGCCGCGCAGTCGACAAAGGGCTCAAGCCGCATCATGGCGCCGTTGATAACGTTGGCGGCCACCTTCTGGCCATTGACCTTGAACACGTCGTCGCTGCGGCCGGTGAGGTGCAGGAACCCGTCTGTATCGAGAAAACCGATGTCGCCGGTGCGCAGACCCCACTCGCTGAAGAGCGCGGCGGTTCGGTCTGGGTCGCCGTAATAGCCGGCGCACAACAGCTCGCCGCAGGCGACCACTTCGCCCGCGATTTCCGGCCCGACCTCGCGCCCTTCGTCAAAATCGACAATACGCACGCCCAGCCCCCTGATTGGCTTGCCCACGCTCCCGGCATGCTGCGCGACATCGGCTGCGTCCAGAATGCAGAAGCGCCCGCCAAGCTCGGTCAGGCCATAGACGGTGTACACCCCCGCCGCAGGAACCACCTGCCTCAACAGGTCGATGACCTCAACGGAAAGATGGTCGCCGGAAGACATCACCAGGCGCAAGGCGGAATCCACCGGCTGACCGGATTCGGCCAGCCCCTTGAAGGTTTCGGCGATCCAGCGCAGCTGCACCGGCGCTCCGCCAAAGGCCGTTGCCCCCAGCCTGAGCATGGTTCTGGGCAGGTCGGCGAGAAAGAGCTTGTTCTCAAGCCCCACCAGCGTGGACCCGGAGAACGCGCACGCCAGGAAATGGCAGATGGCGGATGTGAAGTTGAAGGGGATATTGATGAACAACCGGTCGCCGTCCATCTTCAGCACATCGAGAATTCCCAGACAGTTTCGGAACAGCACCCCGTGGCTCAGCATCACCCCCTTGGGCGCGCCTGTGGAGCCGGAAGTGAAAAGCAGCGCCGCAAGGTCGTCCGTCCCGGTCTGAACACAGGGAGGCATGTCCTCTGGCCCGCCACTCTCATCAAGTCCTCCGGCCGCCTCACCCCCCAGGGTCAGTTGCGCCCCGGAGATGGTGAGCACATGGTCCGCATACTCCCCGGCGGCATCGGCGGAAAGGGGCACGACGACCCCGCCCAGGCGCCAAACGGCCAGCATGTCCACAAAATAACTGACGCCCCGCCCGGCCTTGATCACAACGCGGTCCCCCAGCCTGACCGCTTTGGCCAGACCACGCTGACGAGCGCTCGCCATGCAAACGAACTGTCGTGCGGAGACGGCTGACGTGCCATCATCAAAGACCGCTCCGTCCGGGTTCGCGGTCCAGGCATCAAGCACACGGTCCGCAACATTCAAAAAGGGAGATGACATACTACGACGCTCCGAGGGTAAACAGCCACAGCCACACCCTGGCATAGAGCTGCAGGCCGATGGTGTAGTCGTTGAAATAAACGAAGAGGAATCCGACCGAGACAAAGACCACGGTCATGGCGATCCGTACCGGAGTCAGGACGATTGCCGCCCACCGGGGTATGCCGCGCAGCCTGGGGAGCATGGCGACCACGGTCAGGCCAGTGGCGTGATGAACGGCCCAGGAGAACCAGGACAGCGTCGGGGCATGCCACAGCCCGATGACCATCATGGTGACGTAGAGCGGGATGTAGGAGTTGCGGGTCTTGATCAGCAACGGGAAATAGGCGTTGCGGAACGACCACTCGGAAAGGGACATGTGCCATCGCTGCCAGAACTCGCGGATGTTCCGGGCCAGCAGGGGGAAATTGAAGTTCTCCCGCACCCGGTGTCCCAGGAGCCTGGACACGCCGATGGCTATGTCCGAATACGCCGAGAAATCGACATAGGCGAAGAGCAGGCCCGTCAGGCTGAAGACGAGGATTTCGCCCCCGGAAACCCCGGAGGGATCAAGGATCAGCCTGTTCACCGAGGTGCCGTTGTTGAAATGCAGCAGCCGGGCAACGCCCACGCCATGGATTGCCTGATACAGGAGCGTATCCGCCAGGATGAGCTTCTTGAACACCCCGATGGAGACGCGCCCCACGCCGTACGCGTAGTCGTTCAGTTCCAGGCGCGGGAGCCGCTTGTCGAAGAAATTCTGCACGCCCTCGATGGGACCGGCCAACAGCGTGCCCGGGAAGAACATGTAAAAGAGATACTGGCCGTAGGTGAAGTCCAGGCTCTGCCCCCGGAACCACCGCAGCTGAATGTCGATGAGCCGGATCACGAACTAGGAGATGCCCAGGG
>CAMYLL010000240.1 GCA_947259235.1 uncultured Pseudodesulfovibrio sp.
AGGCGTAAGCCCCAAACCCAAGGCAAATATTTCTTCCGCAAGCATGACATGCCCTCCTGCAAAGAGGGCTACCCGAACTATTCAATTCCCGTCAATTCCACACGAAACGTCGAAGAACCGACAAAACAAGACCGCCCCGTACCCGGGATCGATCCGAAATAAATTATGGCGCTTGAATAGGCGAATCAGGAAGTCAACCCGCGCGACCCGGCGATCACGCCGGTGAAGTTCCGGTTGTCCGAACCCATAAGAGGTGGGCCACCCAACGCCTGGGTGCCACTTGAATAGACATGTACCACCACAATGCAAAATGAAGTTTATCAGTGTCATTTTGATGTTGTATTCTTCAATTTCCAATGCAGTGATCAACTGATACATGATGCACTTTATAACAACGCTTGATGCAAATGACGATTTGTTTGCCGCCAACCAAGCCTTGAAAAAACCAAGCTGATCAAGTCGCCTTGATCGGAATATGGCTCATTTTTCGTATTGTAGAATATATAAATTGACTGGTTATGTCAAATAGAGACAATGAGACGCTGGTATGCTTCGCTTATCTCCCGTCTTAACCCGCTTGTGAATTGAATAAACGCCATTTTGCATCACTTCATTGTTTTGGGTGAGAAGCGATCGCAGCCGCCAGTCTTCCGCACATTCGGCTTTGGCACATTCAGCTCTGGAGACAGCCTTCCCCCGTACCGTACACGAAGGGATTGACGAGGCTTGATCGCAAGGCCTGCCACAATTCCGACCACGTGTTGCCCTCCGCCCCGCCAGCGGATCATCCTGCCACAATGACGGCATGCGCTTTTGCTCCAATTCAATAAAAAGAAGGCCCCTGCGCATTGCGCAGGGCCTTCGTTTATTCGTCTTTCAGACGCGACCTGGCGGGATGATTCCTACCAGTTGTCGCCGCCGAAGGCGTCTCCGCCAAGGCCGAAGTCAGCCTCGGGCTCGCCGCCAACCTTGGGTCCGGTGGACAGGGCCTCTCCGGCCGGGGCAGCGCCATCGGCACCGGCAACACCGGCAACCACGACACCCTGGCTCTTGACCTTGTCCACTTCGGCCATCAGGTCGTTGAGCTTCTTGGTCATCTCGTCCAGCTTGGAGGAAGCCACGGAGACTTTGGTCTCTCCAGCGGCATCCTGGGCAGCGATGGTCTTGACCTTGGCCTCCAGGGGGCTGATCTTGGCCTCCAGGTCGGCCTTCTGGCCCTTGAGGGCTTCGACTTCCGCCTTGAGGGCGTCGTTCTCGGCCTTCAGTGCGCCCAGAACCTCAAGCACTTTCTGTGCGCGGGCGGCCTCGCCATCGGGCAGGGCTTCGATCTTGACCTGGTTGCCGAGCTTGGCGATGTCGCCCTCGGCGTATTTGGTCAGGCCGGGCTCCTGCTCGTAGATCCAGGCCTTGGACAGGGACTGGGCGACGGGAGCGAACTCCGCGTCGATGATCTCCGCCTGGGTGATGTAAGCCAGCATATCGAGCTGCGTCTGGTCGGCGGCGTCGCCGCGAAGGACAGACACGAACGCGTTCATGGGGAATACCTTAGCTTCAGCCATTTGATGCCTCCTTAACTAAGTAAGCTTCTTAAGTATGTTCACCAAGGCGACTATTTGTCGGCGCCCATGGGAATGCGGCCAATCTTCTTGGCGTAGGACAGTGCCACAGTACGGTACACAAGGTGGCCCAGCTTGGACCAGGGCAGATACGCGAGCATCATGAAGACCGCGATCAGGTGTACGTAGTAGGTCGGGTAGGCAAGAATGCCAGCCCCGACGACCCGGAAGACCAGGGCGCCGATGCCGGTGCCGAAGATGACCCAGACCAGGGTGATCAGATACCAATCATACCAGCTGGAGGACTGCTTGGCTGCATCCAGGTTGACCCGGCGCTTGGTCAGCGCGATGAGTCCGTAGACACCCAGACCCGCGCCGACCAGGGCCAGCATCTTGATCGGGTGGTAGAACGGCATCGGGGTATGCCCGATGGCGCTGACGATGGCGCCGAGGCTCTCGATGCCCAGGGTGCGCAGCAGCCAGCCGCCCCAGTGGCCGGTGGCCACCACGCCGGTGACGATCATCAGGGCGATGAAGGAGAACATGAGCCAGCGATGGCCCTTGGCACGCTTCACGTCCAGCTCGTCGGCGTCCGCGTCGTTGCAGTCGTTGAACTGGGTGTGTTGCAGAATCTCATACTGGAAGGTGTCGATGAGCGCCTGCAGCATGGTGGGAGCGGACTTGCGGCCCACGATGAAGGTCTTGGGCTGTGAGTCAAAGGCCTTGATCATGTTGCGCACTCCGGTGAAGAAGGCCCACAGCATGAAGGCGAACACGAGCATGAAGACGGGGTCGATGGTGTAATCGCCGGGGAACAGGCCGCCGAAGGCGATCTGACCGCCCTCCTGCACCGGTTTCCAGGCGTGGTCGACGAACTCGAACCTGGGCAGGAACGAGCCGACCTTGCCGGCCATGACGACCCAGATGATGCCGTAGAGAATGGCCGGGATGGCAGCCAGCGGCAGGATGCCTGCGGAGCTGCTCATCCACTTGCCAATGATCGGCAGCGGACCCAGGTTGCGGTAGGCCATGTTGCGCAGGGCGGACAACAAGTCGCCCGGCTTTGCGCCGCGGGGGCACAGGTCGGAACAGGTGCCACAGTTGTGGCACAGCCAGATGTCTATATCATTGACCAGGCGGTCCTTGAGTCCCCACTGGGCCCAGACCATCTCCTTGCGGGGATAGGGGTTGTCTGCCGGCGACAGCGGACAGACGACCGAGCAGGTGGCGCACTGGTAGCATTTCTTCAAAGAGTCGCCGCCGACGGCCTGCAACTCTTTCACGAACTTAAGGTCCGGTTGTACCTTTACGGTGTTGGACATTCCGTACCTCCTAGTAGCCCTTGAACGGGTTGGGGCCGAAGTTGGTGACAATATTCGAGACGAATTCATCGATCATGTCGGGAACCTTGTCGTACATGTCGATGGAAACCTCGTACTGCTCGACGCGTTCGGGCTCGACACCGAGGCGGCCCAGGGACTCGGCGATGTTCTCCTTGCGGCGGTTGCACAGCTCGGAGCCCTTGACAAAGTGGCACTGGTAGTCGTCGCCGAACTTGCAGCCCAGCAGCATCAGGCCGTCAACGCCCTTGCTCATGGCATCGGCAACCCAGATGGCGTTGACCGAGCCGAGGCAGCGAACGGAGAGGAAGCGCACGTAGGGGCTCCAGCTCCTGCCGCGCATGGCGGCCATGTCCAGGGCGGGGTAGGCGTCGTTCTCGCACGCCAGGATGATGATGCGGGGACCGCCAGCATCCAGGGTATCGGGAACCTTGACTTCCTTGATGGCCGAGCCGATCTGGTCGATGCCGTAGTTGGCAAAGGAGATGACGCGCTCGGGGCAGGCACCCATGCAGGTACCGCAACGGCGGCAACGCGTGGGGTTGGGCATCGGCGTGCCCTTGGCATCGTCGTCCAGGGCGCCGAACGGACATTCCTCGGTGCAACGCTTGCACTGCGTACAGCGCATGAAGTTGAACTCGGGGAAGCTGAGGTCGCCGGAGCGGGGATGAACAGACACGCCGCGATTGGCGGACTCGATGCACTGGATTGCCTTGAGGGCTGCACCGGCGGCATCCTCGGCAGCCAGGCCGAGACCCATGGGCTGGCGCACGCAACCGGCTGCGTAGACGCCGGTACGACGGGTTTCATACGGGAAGCAGATGTAGTTGGAATCCGCGAATCCGTCGAACAGATCCAGGTCCGGGAAAGCCGGGCCCTGGCGGTAGACGAAGTTCATGGTGGGATCGGCGGCGGTGGTGGGCACGATGGCCGTGGGAACCACCACGAGGTCCGCGTAGATGGCGATATCGTCGCCGAGCAGGGTGTTCTTGGCCTTGACGACCACTTCCCCGCCCGCTTCCTCGACCGCGGTGACAGTACCCTTGGTGAGCATGATGCCCGGGTCGTCCTGTGCGGTCTGGTAGTATTTTTCGTTGATGCCGGGGACCATCATGTGGTCGTAGATGACGTAGGCCACGGCCTCGGGAGCCAGCTCACGCACGTAGTTGGCCTGCTTCAGGGCGACCAGGGAGGTCAGCTCGGAGCTGTAGGCCAGGTGCTTGGCGGATTCCTTGTCCGTGTACTCGAAGACCTCGCACTCCTCGGCGCATTCGGTCTCGTCCTCTTCCTTGCAGGGCATCTCTTCGGGAGCTGCGCAGGCTGCGCCGCACAAGTCGTAGTTGACGCCCTTCATCAGCTTGGTGGTGTCCACGATGAAGGCAACCGAGGCAGGGGTCTTCCCCGCGGCGGTCTTGATTGCACCGTCCTTGGCCATGGCCTCGAACTCGGCAGCTGTGACCACGTTCTTGACCGAGCCGTAACCCAGCGGGGCCAGGAACTTGGTCTTGCCCGGGACCCAGCCGGTGGCCATGACGACCGCGCCGACCTCGTACTCCGCGCCGGCGATGGTGGCCTTGTACTGGGCCGGAGCACCAGCCAGCGAGTCGATGGTCGCGCCGGTGATGACCTTGATCTTGTCATTGCCCTGCACTGCGGCGATCAATTCCTTGACGCCGATTTCCTGCGTCTTGTCTCCGTAGGAGCCGGACAGCGGGAAGGACTTGTACATGGTGGCGGCCTTGCCGCCCAGGGAGTCGGACTTCTCGACCAGGATGACCGG
>CAMYLL010000241.1 GCA_947259235.1 uncultured Pseudodesulfovibrio sp.
CCGATCATGACTCGTCCTCCGGGGTGGGGGCCGATTTGGGGGCCGGGGTCGGGCCGAGCTCCGCGCGTTCTTCACGCCGGGCATCGGCAAAGACCTGATCGCGGGGATCGTGGGGAAAGCAGTCCGGCGAGAGGTGTTCGGCCAGCTCTGTTTCCTTCGGCTCCTCCTCGGCCGGGCCGTCGCTGACGATGCGCCCGTCATTGAGGTGGAGAATGCGCGCCTCGGGCACGCACTGGAGCACCTCGCGGCTGTGGGTGGCCATGATGATGGAGGTTCCGTAGGTATGGAATTGCTTGAATATGTCCATGAGATGCATGGTCAGGTCGAAGTCCAGGTTGCCGGTGGGCTCGTCGGCCAGGATCAGCTCCGGGTTGGCGACCATGGACCGGGCGATGGCCACCCGCTGCTGTTCGCCGCCCGAGAGTCGCTCGCACGGGGAATAGCTCTTGGCCTCCAGCCCCAGGGCGCGGACCACGGCTCGCACCCGCCGCTCCAGGTGGGTGCGCTGCATGCCGCGCACTTCAAGGGCCATGGCCACGTTGTCAAAGACCGTGCGGCCCGGGAGAATCTTGAAGTCCTGAAAGACCACGCCGACCTTGCGCCGAAGCTTGGGTATGTGTCGTTTCTTCAGGGTGTTGAGGGACATCCCCGCCACGCTGGCCCGGCCGCGCGTCACGGGCAGCGCGCCGTAGAGCAGCTTGAGCAGGGTGGATTTGCCCGCCCCGGAGTGGCCGGTCAGGAAGAGGAACTCCCCCTTGTCCAGAGTGAAGGATACGTCCTTGAGCGCCCAGTGCCCGCCGAAGTTGTGCGACAATCGTTCCACGTTGACCATCATGGCCGGGAATGTACCCGGCTACGGGAAAATTGTACAGGGTTGGTCCCGCGCGCCGTGATCGAATTCATGGATGTGACGACTCTGCTTGACGCATGACCCGCAAGGGGTCACACCTGCGGGCATGAAAGACAACGATTCCGACTCCCCCGGCAAGGGCCCCGGCGCTCCGGCTCAGGACGATGCAACCCAGCGCGCCCGCCACGTGCGTTCCATCGCCGCCGAGCTGGCCCTGTCGCCCGCCCGTGTGGCTGCCGTGGCCCGGCTGCTGGACGAGGGCGGCACGGTTCCGTTCATCGCCCGCTACCGCAAGGAGGCCACCGGCTCGCTGGACGAGGTGGCCGTGGCCGCCGTGCGCGACCGGCTCCAGGCACTGGCCGAGCTGGACAAGCGGCGCGAGGCGATACTGGCCTCGCTGACCGAGCGCGAGCTGCTCACCGATGCCCTGCGCCGCGAGATCGAGGCCGCCGGGGACAAGGCGCGGCTGGAAGACATCTATCTGCCCCACCGGCCCAAGCGGCGCACGCGCGGGGCCATGGCCCTGGAGCGCGGGCTCGGCCCCCTGGCCGACGCGCTCTTTGCCCAGCGTGGGCTGAACCCGCAGGCCGAGGCGCGCAAATATCTGACCCCGGACGGCACGCCCGCCGAGAAGCACGTGCCCGACGTGGACGCCGCCCTGGGCGGCGCGCGCGACATCATCGCCGAGCGGGTCAGCGAGAATCCCAAGGCGCGGCAGGCCATGCGCACCCTGTTTGCCCGGCGCGGGCGTTTCACCTCCCGCGTGGCCAAGGGCAAGGAGGAGGCCGGGGCCACCTATCGCGACTGGTTCGAGTGGGACGAGCCGCTCTCGTCAGTGCCTAGCCACCGCGCCCTGGCCATGTTTCGCGGCGAGCGCGAGGGGATGCTCAAGCTCGCCCTGCGGCCGCTCGAGGAGGAGGCCCTGGGCCTCATGCGCCGCAGCGTGCTGCGCGGCGGGGAGGAGCGGGAAGACGCGCGTCAGGTGGGCGCGGCCCTGGACGACTGCTACAAGCGGCTCCTCGGGCCGTCCATCGAGAACGAGCTGCGCGCCGAGGTCAAGGCGCGGGCCGACGCCGAGGCCATCCGCGTCTTTGCCGCCAATCTGCGCGAGCTGCTGCTGGACGCGCCCTTGGGGCAGAAGCGGGTCCTGGCCCTGGATCCCGGCTTTCGCACCGGGGCCAAGCTGGCCGTGCTCGACGCACAGGGCGCGCTCAAGGAATATACGACGATTTTCGTGGTGGGCTCGGCAAAGCAGCGCGACGAGGCCGCCGCCACCCTGCGTTCCCTGTGCGCGAAGCATGGCATTGAGGCCGTGGCCGTGGGCAACGGCACGGCGGGCCGGGAGACGGAGGCCTTTGTGCGCGGCCTGGACCAGGGCGTTCCCGTGGTCCTGGTCAACGAATCCGGCGCGTCCATCTATTCCGCGTCGGAGGTGGCCCGCCGGGAGTTCCCGGACCTGGACCTCACCGTGCGCGGCGCGGTGTCCATCGGGCGCAGGCTCATGGACCCCCTGGCCGAGCTGGTCAAGATCGATCCCAAATCCATCGGCGTGGGCCAGTATCAGCACGATGTGGACCAGGCCGCCCTCAAGCGCACCCTGGACGACGTGGTGGCCAGCTGCGTCAACTCCGTGGGCGTGGACCTGAACACGGCCTCGGCCGAGCTGCTGGCCCATGTCTCGGGCCTCGGTCCCGTGCTGGCCGCCAATATCGTGGCCCATCGCGACGAGCATGGTCCCTTTGGCTCGCGCCGGGAGCTGCTCAAGGTCAAGCGGCTGGGACCAAAGGCCTTTGAGCAGGCGGCCGGGTTCCTGCGGGTGCGCTCGGCCAATCCCCTGGACGCCAGCGCCGTGCACCCGGAGCGCTACGCGCTGGTGGAGCGCATGGCCCGCGACGCGGGGTGCTCCGTGGCCGATCTCGTGAACGACGAGGCGGCCCGGCAGCGGCTCTCCCTAGACGACTACGTCAGCGACGAGGTGGGGTTGCCCACCCTCAGGGACATCATGGCGGAGCTGGCCCGCCCCGGGCGCGACCCGCGCGCCGGGTTCAGCGCCTTTGCCTTTGCCGAGGGCGTCAGCGACATCGCCCACCTGCGCACTGGCATGCAGCTGCCGGGCATCGTCACCAACGTGACCAAGTTCGGCGCGTTCGTGGACGTGGGCGTCCACCGCGACGGGCTGGTCCACGTCAGCCAGCTGGCGGACCGGTTCGTGCGCGACCCCTCCGAGGTGGTGGCCGCCGGGCGCGAGGTGCTGGTCACGGTCATCGGCGTGGACGAGAAGCGGGGCCGGATCAACCTGAGCATGAAGCGCGACCCGGTCATCGAGGGCTAGACGGGGCGGCGCGGGCCGGAACCCCGCCGTGGAACCGGACAAGGCCGGATAGTTTGGCAAAGCCGGTTGCGCATCGCCGGAGGCTGGGCTAGGATGCCCTTTCTTCATGGACAACAATATACCTTCAATGCTCTGGAATATATGAAATTAATTATTAAAATCATGATGGCCGCCCTGCTCCTGGGGACGTCCCTGGCTCACGCCGAAGAGACGGATTTCCTGGCGAGGATGGCCGAACAATCCGAGATCAAGTGCATCGCCGTGGTCACCAAGGTCCAGCGCATGGGCCCCAATTCCGACGGGACCTTTCTCTACGTGACCTTCCGGCGCGACTACGCCGTGAGCTCTTTTACCCCGGCCTCCTTCGTGGGCGGCTGCAAGCGGCTGGAGAGCAGCTGGCAGAAGCGCGCCCCGGGCATGGTCTACTTCAATCCCCGACAGGGCGAGAAGGTGTTCGTGACCATCACCACCAATGGCGGGGCGATCACCAGCTACACGCCCATCACCCCCACCCTGGACGCGGTGATCCGCAACGCGCCGGGCAGGCTGGCCTGTAGCAAGGGCCGGGCGCAGATCATCCCCCTGCCCGAATAACCCTCCGCCGGGATCGGGGATTCTTCACCCCGGGCGTACGCCCCCCCGTGCTGCGGGAAAGCCCGCTTGTCCTTTGCTGTCGCTGCTGATACATTCCGCGCTGATATGACGTATTCTGTCGACATCTCCCGGGCCCGCGTCCGCGCATCGGCCACACCCCGCACCCTGTCACGCCTGCTGACCGGGGTGGTCCTGGTCCTGACGCTCGCCGTCTCAACGGCCCGGGCTCAGACCATCAGCCTGATGGCGCCGTCCATCGCCAACGTCTCGGGCATGCTCACGGCCCGTTTCGGCGTGGCCGTGGAGGAGATGCCCGTGCTCAAGGGAGAGCTGGAGGACGGGGCGCAACTCGCCCTGCGCTGCGAGGTGAGGCTCTACGAGGTGAGCGACTACTGGCTCGACAGCCACCTCTCCACCGTCGTCTTCGAGAGCGCCCTCGCCTATGAGCCGTTGTCCAAGGAGTTCGTCCTGACCCTGCCGGGGCGGCCCGCGCCGCTGCGCAACAAGGACCTCGTGGCCCTGCTGCGCCAGGGGTGGGGCGTGGTGGAGATTCCCCTCGGCCCATGGGATTTGCTTCAGCGCGGGCAAAAATACAGCCTGCACCTGGACACCGCCATGAGCGAGGCGGACGCGCCCCAGGGCTTTTCGCGGTTCATCTATTTCTGGTCCTGGGACACCGGCGCGAACAACTCCTTTCAACTGGATTTCACCTACTAGGCGCACAGCATGGCTGCCGATCCCATCCGCATAAACCCCACCAGCCGCAGGGAACAGAAGCGCCGCAAGCGGGAGTACATCCTCGCCCTGGTCTTCCTGCTGCTCTTCGTCGGCCTGACCTGGGCCGAGCTGAAATACCTCAGCGGCGACTACTACCTGATCCTCAACCTGCTGAT
>CAMYLL010000242.1 GCA_947259235.1 uncultured Pseudodesulfovibrio sp.
GGCTCCACCCTCCAGCTACAAGTGGGAACCTTCTATATTAGGCTGAATTTTTCGAATGGCAACAGAATTCTGAAAATGCGCCTATCTATTTGACCAAAACATACCATCTATGATTGATTCCAGTGGCAAGGAGGATGCAATGTCCGAAACCATATTGGAATGCCAGGGACTGCCCTGTCCCCAACCCGTACTCAAATGCAAGGACGCCGTGGAGCGTATGAATCCTGAACACCTAACCGTGGTCGTGGATAATGAACCTGCCAAGGAAAACGTTTCCCGCTTTCTCGGGACGCGTGGCTATGACACCTCTGTTCGCGAAACTGATGGAGAGTACTTTGTCAGCGCCACCAGAACGGCCGGTGTGCAGGAGGACTGCCCGGATTGCCGGATCATGGCTGACCATGAAATCGCCGCAGTGGGCAATCACAAGATTCTGGTCTTCGTCAGTTCCGATGTCATCGGCACCGGCGACGACAGTCTCGGCGCTAAGCTGATGTTCAATTTCCTGAGCACACTCAATGAGTTGGACGGAGAACTATGGCGTATCGTCATGGTCAATGGCGGAGTCAGGCTCGCCGCCTCGGGCAACCCGTGTCTGGAACCGCTCCAGGCTCTGGAAAAGGAGGGGGTCTCCATCCTGGTCTGCGGGACTTGCCTTGAGCACTTCGGCCTGACTGGCCAGCGCCAAGTGGGTCAGGTGACCAACATGCTCGACGTGGTCACAAGTTTCCAGCTTGCCACCAAGACAGTTCACGTCTAATACACATCCATGCACGGCGGGATGGTCAACATCCCGCCGCCCCTTACCCCCATCTCAGCTTTGCCCGGCCAGACCGGGCGCAAAGGTCCCATGCCAGACGACAACGCTCTCATTCGCCTGAACAAATTCATCGCCCAATGCGGCGTCACATCGCGCCGTGGCGCCGACGAGCTGGTCTTCGGCGGTCGGGTCACCGTCAATGGGACAGTGGCCCAGTCCCCCGGCATCAAGGTAGACCCAGCCCGGGACACCGTCCAGGTGGACGGCAAGCGCGTTGTCCTGCCCGGCGCGGGCAAGGACGTTACCTTCATCCTCCACAAACCCGTGGAGACCGTGACCACCGCACGCGACCCGCAGGGACGCACCACCGTACTCGATCTGCTCCCTCCGGAAATCAGCGACCTGCGCCCATTTCCAGTTGGCCGGCTGGATTTCTACTCCGAGGGCCTGCTTCTGCTGACCACTGATGGCGAACTCTGCTACCGGCTGACCCACCCCAAGTGGCATCTGCCCAAGGTATACGCAGTGACCATCAGGGATAGCGTGCCGGAAAAGGCCATCAAGGCCATGCAATCCGGCATGACCCTCAAGGAAGGCGACAGGCTCGCCCCGGCCGAGGTCGTGTTGAACCCGCCTGTGGCTGGAAGCCAAGTGCTTGAAATCACGCTTATTCAGGGTGTAAACCGCCAGATACGGCGAATGTGCGACGAATTGGGGCTGACGATCCTGCGCCTGCACCGGGTCAAGCAGGGGCCTGTCGAGCTGGGCAACCTCAAGCGCGGCCAGTGGCGCGAGCTGACAGACAAGGAATTGACCGCCTTGAAGAAGGCCGTCAAGCTCGCCTGACGAGGAACAACCGCCCCGCTACCCCTCGCTCGGGAAATCTCCCGACCGTCAACTGAGCAACAACTGCCTAGAATCCCTGCGTATTGTCTTCCACCTGGGTTCCTGAGGGCGGGGTGAAGGTAAACAGGTCTGCAGGCAGTTCGACATCCAGTTCGACGTTTGAAAGACGAAGATCGTTGCCGTTGCCATAGAAATCCACGATCATTATCTGCCGAAGCAGGCCGGTCTGCGGCTCCACGCCGACATAGGCCAGGACCATGCCCGGCTCGGCTTCCTTGGGCACAAGCTGCAAAACGGTGAAGCCCTTGCTCCAGCGGGCGCGAACCTCATCTGCCCCCTGCCATTGCGTCTTGACCACAAAGTCTTCCTTGAGGTTCGCCTGGCCGGAAATGAACCGCAGAATCGTCTTGGAATCAAGCAGTGTCGCCACGCCGTATTTCAGCGCCAATTGTTCGCTCTCGATATAGTTCCAGGCAAAGTCCTGCCCCACCAGAAGCAGCTCCTTCTCGGGAGTCTCCGTTTCCCAACGTACCTGGGACGGCTGGCGGAACCAGATGCGTCCGGTGCGTTCCTCGACTTCGCCGCTGGCCACGTTGGTCAGCTCCTGCACGAAATCGGCGCGGAAGGTCTTGAGGGTTTCGTATCTTTTCTGGATGAGATCGGGCAGGTCCTCTGGCGCCAGAACGTCACCAGCCAGGGCAAACCCGGCCGAAAACAGGCAAAAACAGAGCGAAATAACCACTGTATATAGTCTAGACATTTTCTAATCTCCAATTATTCCTGCGATATAACCTTTCTCGGCTTGCTGCCGTCCTGTGGGCCAAGGATTCCGTCCATTTCCATCTGTTCGATGTACCGAGCCGCCCGGTTGAAGCCTATCCTGAAGCGGCGCTGCAGCAGGGAGATGGACGCCTTGCCCTGACTCAGCACAAACTGTACCGCTTCGCCGTAAACCGGATCGTCGGTTTCGTTGACCAGTTCGGAACCGTCGCCGCCCGGGGTATCCTTCTTCCAATCCGAGAAGTCGAGCTCGAACTCCTGCGGCTGGCTGTCGCGCCAAAAATTGACCACGTGCGCAATTTCCGTCTCATCCACATAGGCTCCATGCATCCGCATGAGCTTGCCTCCGCTGGGCTTGAAAAGCATGTCGCCCTTGCCGAGCAAACGCTCCGCCCCGACCCCGTCAAGGATGGTGCGCGAATCGAACTTGGAGGTGACGAAGAATGATATCCGGGTCGGGAAGTTTGCCTTGATCAGCCCTGTGACGACGTCCACGCTGGGACGCTGGGTGGCCAGCACCAGATGGATTCCGGCCGCCCGGGCCAGCTGGGCCAGCCGCACGATGCACTGTTCCACTTCCTTGGCCGCCGTCATCATCAGGTCCGCCAGTTCGTCGATTATGATGACGAGATACGGCATGTGCTTCATGTGGGCCAATTCCTCGGGGATCGACGAACCCATTTCGGCAAGCTTCGCGTTATATCCCTCGATGTTGCGGACGCCAAGCTTGGCCATCTTCTCATACCGGCAGTCCATCTCGAAGACGGCCCAGTCAAGAGCGCTCTTGGCCATGCTCATCTCGGTGACCACCGGATGCACGAGGTGCGGCAGGGCCGCATAGGGAGCCAACTCGATACGTTTGGGGTCCACAAGGAGCAGCTTCACCTTGTCCGGCCCGGCCTTGTAGAGCAGGCTCAAAAGAAAACCGTTGATGCCGACCGATTTACCCGCGCCGGTTGCTCCGGCCACCAGCAGGTGCGGCATCTTTGCGAGATCGGCCACCCGGGTGGCTCCGTGGATATCCTTGCCAAGAGCCAGTGTCAGGGGCGACCGGCTGCCGGTGAACTCCTTGGACTCTATGACCTCACGCAGATAGACGGTCTGGCGATCCAGGTTGGGGATCTCGATGCCGACGCTGTCTTTGCCTGGAATGGGCGCTTCGATACGCACAGACTCGGCCTTGAGGGCCAGGGCGATGTCATCAGTCAGATTCTCAATCTTGCTGACCTTGACGCCGGGTGCGGGCTTGAACTCGAACATGGTCACCACCGGACCGGGGACCACGCGCTGAATCTCACCCTGCACGTTGAAATCGTTGAGACATTCCTTGAGCCTGTCGGCCAGGGGCTGGAGCACTTCCGGCGTCTGGCTCGTTGCCTGCGGCGGCGGCGACGTCAGCAGCGCGGCGCTGGGTAGCCCCCCGGGTCCGGCGGGAACGGCAGGAGCCTTGGCAGGCTTGGCCTCTTTCTGTTTGACCGGCTTGGGCTGAGCCTTCCGACGGTTGTTGGATTCGTTGTCCAGGTCGATAAACTGGATGTCCAGATCATCCTGCCCGGGGTCGTCGTCATGATTCTCTGCCGCCCTGGAGGCTTTCTCCCGTGCTTTCAGCTCCGTGCGCGCCCTTCGCTCGGCGGCTTTCTCGGCAGCTTTTTCCCTGAAAGTCAGCCACCATACAACCAAAGTGTTCCATACCGTTGCCCAGCTGAAACCGGCAACAGCCTGAAAAGAGATGATGGTGACAAAGGACCACAAAAGGAAAGTGCCCGCAGGCCGCAGATATGGCAGCGTGAAGCGGGTGATGACGCCGCGGCCGAAGAACCCGCCGCCGACCAAACCGTAAGCATCTGCCGGAAGATCCACAAACCAGGGGTGGGTGGCCCAGGCCTCGAAGGCGATGAAAAGACCGATAAGCCCCAGCCACCGGGTTTTGGACATGCGGATGCGACTGACGAACCGCGACAGCCCGAGATACAGAAAGTAAAACGGCCAGACCATGGCCCCGAGTCCAAAGAGTTCGACAAGGAAACCGGCACAGTACGCGCCAGCCACGCCGACGACGTTGCGCACGCGCCAGCCGTCGCTCACCGCCTGGTTGAAACTCGGGTCCGCAGGGTTGAACGAGAGCAGGCTCAGAAAAAAGAACGCCGAAAGAAAGAGAAAGAACAGCCCGGCGAATTCCTTGCCGCGTCCCTTCCGCCTTGGTTGAGCCGATGTGATCTGTCGTCGCGCCATTCGTCCCCGCTTTTGAAA
>CAMYLL010000243.1 GCA_947259235.1 uncultured Pseudodesulfovibrio sp.
TCGCCACCAAGGGAAAAAAGACATCAAAAGTCGGACAAAAGCCGTCCAAGGATTCCCTTGGTCTGACCGTGAACAAGGCCAAGGGCAAGAAACGCAAGAAATCGACGAAGGTCTCCTCCGCTCCCATTGACGAAAAGGCGCTCGGATTCAGCATCTCCCTCAAGCAGGAAGACGCGCAGTCCAAGAAGCGCGAAGCCCTGCGCATCAAGGTGGACAACCTCTTCGTCCACGTCTCCCGGCTCAACAAGAAGTACCCGGTCACGGACATCAGCGCCACAGGGCTGGGATTTGCCTTTGAAAAACCGCGCGTCAAGGGCGGGGTTGAGCTGACCATGACCATCATCCTCGACGGGCAGGTCAAGGCCAAGGACGTCCAGTGCAAGGTCATGCGCCACGAACGCGGCTCGGTGGGCTGCGTCTTTATGGATATGGACCGTGCCCAGGACGATGCGGTCCACGCCATAGTCCTGCTGGGCCAGAAGCAGCAGGCTGCCAGGAAGGCCGCCCAGCGCGACCGCGAGTTCACGATCCCGAGCTGACCCCGGCCTGGAGCATCCCTTTCAATTCAGTGATGAACATGTCCAGATCGTTGGGCTCGCCCGGCTTGTGGTCCTCGGGATAGAGCAGCGCGGTCATGAAGAACACGCTGCCTATGCGCAACGCGGTGCTGGCGCTCATGGAGAACTGTTCGAGGCGCTGTGCGACGGCCTTTCCCTGGTCCCCCTCCAGTTTCTCCGTCAGCTTCCACGCATCCTCGGCCAGAGCGGCCAGCAGCTCCGCCTTGGCTTCGGCCTTGATCTGAAAAGCCCGCTGCCCCTCGCTCTGAAGGAGGGCGTCCCCCTCTTCCTCCAGACGGTGCACTTCTCCCGCTTTTTTCTCAAGGAACTCTATCAATTCTTCAATTGCTTGTTTTTCCATGAAGTCTCCTATTTCATGACAGTGTATCCGCGTCGTGGAAAGAAGACAAGACCGAGCGAGACAAAGAGACACCAGCCCCACGCCCTTTGCTCCCTCGAAACACGGCGTGCCCGGAAATACACTGGACAATACGACCGATTGATCATACCTGAATGGCTGCCCACAGTAACGCTCGCATCGGGAGGAAATGGAGTTGAGCATTCTATCCGCCAGCCTTGGGCTGACGCGCTACCGGATCATCGAGGAAGTCCCCAGGGAACTGCTGCAGGAAGTGCCGGAGAAGCTCCGCAAGTTCGGCTTTGTGGACATCGACGCCACGGCCGACGAGCGCTCCTTCGGCTGGACCAACATCGACGACATGCTGGACATGAACTGGACCCAGTCTCCGCCCGAGAAGGCCGAATTCTTCGCCTTCGCGCTCCGGCTCGACACCCGGCGGATTCCTCCCGCAGTGCTCAAGAAACACACCACCATAGCCCTGAACAAGGAACTGGAGCACAACAAGGAGCAGGGCAAGAACTTCGTCTCCCGCGACCGCAAGCGCGAGATCAAGGAGCAGGTCACGTTGCGCCTGCGCGCACGCACCCTGCCCATCCCGGCGGTCTTCGACATCGTCTGGAACCCGAAGGCGAACCGCCTGCACCTGGCCACCACCAACGCCAAGGTGCGCGCCCTGTTCGAGGACCATTTCGCCCTCACCTTCGACCTGCACCTCGAGCCGCTGACCCCGTTCTTCATGGCCATGGACATTCTCGGCGAAGACGCCGCGCCCCGGCTCGAACATCTCGACCCCACCATCTTCGTGTAAGGACTGACGCCATGGATCTCTCACTTGTCGAACGCGAAAACGTCCTCCTCGGCCAGGACTTCCTGACCTGGCTCTGGTACAAGACCGACAGCGAAACCGTTCTGTTTGCCCTTGAGGACAAACGCACATTCAGCCTGCAGATGGAGCAGCGCGTCTCCGTTCAGGGCGGCGAGGGCGAGGGCGTGGAAACCGCCACCGTCTCCAGCCCCCGGGGCGAGCTGACCGAGGCCAAGACCGGCCTGCGCACAGGCAAGAAGGTCAACAAGGCCCAACTGCTGTTCACCATGGATCAGGACCAGTGGCTGGTCCAGGTCAACGCCGCGGACTTCGGCCTCTCCGGGCTCAAGACCCCGAAGATCAGCACGAAGGACGACGAGGGCGACGACCCGGACGCCAAATTCCTGGAAAAGATGTTCCTCCTCGAACGCTGCCTGGAGATGTTCGACATCGTCTTCAGCCAGTTCCTCGCCCTGCGCATGAGCAAGGACTGGGCCGAGGAATCGGCCAGGGTCAAACTCTGGATCAACGGCTGACGCAGCCAGTACGGTCAATGAGCACCCCGGTCCGCATAGCCTGCTTCGGCGACAGCCTGACCGAAGGCTACGGCCTGCAACGCGACGAATCCCTCCCGGCAGTGCTGGAGCGCATGCTCGACGAAACCGGCGTATCCGCCCGCTGCCTGAATTTCGGGGTTTCCGGGGATACTGCCGGTGACGGACTAGCGCGCATCGGCACGGTGCTCGACGCCGCGCCGGACGCCGCCGTGGTGGAGTTCGGGGCCAACGACTGCTTTCTCGGCGAACCCGTCGCCACGGTGCGGGCCAACCTCGCCGCCATCATCGAAGCCCTGCTCGGACAGTCCATCCCTATCATGCTGGTGGGCATCACGGCCTTGTTGAACCCGGAAGAAGGATACAAGGACGACTTTGATCCGATCTTCGGATCACTGGCCCGCCGCTATTCGCTGCCCCTGTTCCCGGATATCCTCTCCTGCTACTTCGGCGATTCGGAACTGACGCTCATGGACGGCCTGCACCCCTCCTCGCCGGGCGTCGAGGCCATCGCCCGCGCCCTGCTGCCCCAGGTGGCCGCCCTTGCGCGCCAGGCCCGGGGCTGACCCTCCGCAATACAGAGCGCTACCCGGCCTTTTCCCGATCCCGGGCCTCGTCCTCGACTATTTTTCGCTTCATCCGGTGAACGGCCACGGCCAGGGCGCACCCGGCCACTCCCAGGACCACCGCCGCCTCCATCGAGGCCCGGCCTGTTATGCCCGAATGGAGCAGATGTCCGCCCGAGGCCAGGAACAGGGTCTCCGGCAACATGCAGAGCCATGTCAACAGGACATAGGGCAGTGACCGGACCTCGGTCACGCCCAGCAGATAGCTGGCCAGGGGAAAGGGCAAGACCGGGATCAGGCGACTCACTGCAATGACATGCAACGGATGGGAGACGCTCAGGCGTCGCATTCTCATGAATATGGCATGGTGCTCGAACCGGGTTCTGATATAATCTCGCACGCCGTACCGGGCGGCAAGAAACGCGCCCGTGGCGCCCAGCGTCATGCCGAAGCTCGCCACGATTGTGCCGAGCTTCCAGCCGAACAGGGCTCCGGCGGCCACGGTAAACAGCACCTGCGGCACAAAAAGCATGGTCGCCAGGATGTTGAGACAGATGAAGACGCCCCCGGCCATGCGCCCCTGCTCCGCCACAAAGGCCGAGACCCGGGTCATGTAGCCCCCGCCCCAATGCTCCATGACGTAGGACGCGCCCGCCACGACAGCCAGCACTGCAACTCCCTTGAGCACCGTGCTCAATGCGGCTTTGCGTTGATCAGAGGGCTTGCCGGTCGCCATATTCTCCCGATGCTTCATTGAAGGACCTTGTACTCGACGCGCATATGGAATACCCTCTCGTTCAGCATTTTTTATCCCCTGCCACCGCCTTCTCTGTACGGCGAATCCGCCGATATTTGAAGTGGGAAAACCACAAAGGAACGCCATGCGCTACAAGCTGCAAATGATGGATACGAATTTCGGGGTCGGCATGTTCGCGGCCCTGCCCGACGTCAACCTGAGCTTCAACGAGATGTCGGCCTACCTGCGCAAGCACCCCTTTGACGACTACATGCACGAGTTCGTGCTCCAGGGGTTCAAGGAGTTCCGTCCGCGCAAGCTTGAGAAGCTGATCAGGGAAGTCATGGCCGACAAGGGCGCATCCGATCCGGCAATGGCCGCCGTCATGTATGAAGCGTGCATCTGCCACCAGCGCCTTGCCCCGCTGCTGCCGCTCTTCGACGGCATCGATCCGGCCGCCCTGCTGGCGCACACCCCCGCCATCCATATCCGCTCGGCCCTGCTCGAAGACCAGCCCCTCCACAGGGAATGGACCCGGATTTTCAGCGACAACATCTTCGACATGGCCCCGTTGCCCGCCCCGGACGCGGCGGGTCTGCCGCCCCTGTTCTCCCCGGCCGAACTCGAACGCCCCACACCGGTGACCGCCGCCGAGGTGCGCCGCACCCTGGAGCGTTCGCTGCCCCCTATTAATCCCCGCCGTCCCCTGGCTGAAACCATAGAGTTCGCCCTGGCCGCTCTGGAAAAGGCGGACGCCTTCCTCGGCCCGGCCATGGAACACAAGGCGTCCCTCTCGCCCGTGGCCCGGCTGCGCCACTGGATGCCCAAAACGCGTTGCGCCAACGGCACGCTCTCCAACAGCCTGGAGGGTATCCAGACCTGCTACGGACGCGGACTCACCCCGGAGCGTGCCGAAGCGTCCTATGCCATGGAATTGGCCGAACGTTTCTCTTCCTATGCCAGCTTCGGCCCCAAGGGTGTCCACGGATACGCCAACGAGTATCCCCTGACCCACGCCACCCTGGACGAGCTTAAA
>CAMYLL010000244.1 GCA_947259235.1 uncultured Pseudodesulfovibrio sp.
GTCATTGTCGAAGGTGACAACGATTCGGAATTCTACACTATTCCCGGATCGAACCTAAAGGTATCCAAGGGCGACACCATCTATATGGGCGACACCCTGGGTACTTACGAGACAGGCAACCTCGGGCTCATGGCCCACGGCATGATCATCACCATCGAGATAAGCATCGTCTCCATCATCTTCGGCATTCTGCTGGGCCTGTTCACGGGCCTGGCCAGGATTTCGACAAATCCGGCCCTCAAATGGTCGGCCATTACGTATATCGAGATCATCAGGGGGTCGCCCCTGCTTGTCCAGATACTCATCTGGTACTACGTCATTGGCACGCTGGTGAACAACCTGCTGGTCAACGCGGGGCTCCCGCAGATACCCGAGCTGTGGTTCGGCATCGCCTCCCTGGCCATCTTCGCCGGAGCCTATGTCGCCGAGATCGTGCGCGCAGGCATCCAGTCCATCCACAAAGGCCAGAGCGAGGCCGCCCGCTCCCTGGGCATGACCAAGGCCATGGCCATGCGCAAGATAATCCTGCCCCAGGCGTTCCGGCGCATCCTGCCGCCCCTGGCCGGACAGTTCATCAGCCTGATCAAGGACTCGTCGCTGCTGGGCGTCATCGCCATCCGCGAGCTGACCAAGGCCACCCGCGAAGCGGTCACAACAAGCCTCATGCCCTACGAGCTCTACTTCGTGTGCGGACTGATGTACCTTGTGGTCACCTTCAGCCTGTCCATGTTTGTTCAGTATCTTGAAAAAAGGTCGGTAGAATAAGATGATAGACGCTAAAAACGTATACAAGACCTTCTTCGTCCCCCACGAAGTCCAGGCCCTGCACAACGTCTCCTACCATGTCAACTCGGGCGACGTCGTGGTTGTCATCGGCCCTTCCGGCTCGGGCAAATCCACCTTTCTCCGGTGTCTGAACCGACTCGAAAAGGCGAACAAGGGCCATATCGTCATCGACGGTGTCGATGTGCTCGATCCCAAGACGGACATCAACAAGATCCGCATGGAAGTGGGCATGGTCTTCCAGTCCTTCAACCTGTTCCCGCACCTCACCGTGCTGGAAAACGTCACCGTGGGCCAGACTTCCGTGCGCAAGCGCGGCAAGGCTGAGGCCATCGAGAACGCCATGACCCTGCTCAACAAGGTCGGCATCCATGAAAAGGCCAACAACTTCCCTTCACAGCTCTCGGGCGGACAGCAGCAGCGTGTGGCCATCGCCCGCGCCCTGGCCATGGACCCCAAGGTCATGCTCTTCGACGAACCCACAAGCGCCCTCGACCCCGAGATGGTCGGCGAGGTGCTCGAAGTCATGAAGACGCTGGCCAAGGAAGGCATGACCATGGTTGTTGTCACGCACGAAATGGGCTTCGCCCGCGAAGTGGCGGACCATGTCGTCTTCATGGATGAGGGCAAGATTGTCGAGGTCGGCCCCCCGGAACACTTCTTCACCAACCCGGAGCATGCGCGCACCAAGCTCTTCCTGAGCCAGATACTGTAGCCCGCAACACCAATAAAGATATGCCCCCGGCGCGCTGGAACCGTTCAGCGCGCCGGGGGCATTTGCGTTCGATCATACAATCCCGTGCCGGGCATCCCGAAGGCGGAGCCGACACTCATGAACCAGGAAAAAGCCCGTCAGCCCCTGAAACGGCGCACCAAATGCGGCCCCCAGGTAAAAAGCGTGAGAGTGAGATAGGAACAGATGAGCAGGAAACGCATGCCGAGCACGGCGGTGGCCGCCGCCTTGGCATCCAGCCCGTTGGCAGTAAGCGCCCCGACCCAGGTCCAGTCCAGGGCTCCAAGGCCGCCGGGCATCTGACTGAGCACACCCGCCATCTCGGCCGTGGGAGCGCTCCAATAGATGTCGAAGGCCATGTACCCCAGTCCGTAGAGCGCAAATATGCACGTATAAACCGCAGCGCTGGTCACATACTTGACCATGCCCAGTGAAAACAGCTTACGCGCCACGTTTGCGTGCAACAGATTATTTTCAAGAAGATGGCCCAGCATGTCGCGCACGCGGGCGGGAATCCACGATTTACTGCAGAGCCAGGTGATCACCTTCACGAGGAGGGTCGTCAGAACTGGCATGAGGCCGACGATCACGGCCCATATGCACAGCGCGGCGAGGGCGGTGGACAGAAACGAAAGGTTGCCCAGGTAGCGAATGACGCCGATGCAGACCAGCAGCCCCAGCGCCATGAAGTCGAACGCCTGATCCCAGAGGAAAAGACCGGTGGTTTTCAAAACGCCATGCCCTTCCTTGCGCTTGAGAGCATAGGCACGCACCGATGCGTTGCACAGGGTCAACGGGAAAACCTGGCCGACAGCGACGGCCAGCGTGACATAACGGAAATAGAAGAAGGTGGAACGAGCCGCATCGGACTGAATCTCGGTGATGATCTTCCACTTAAGGGCGGCACACAGGAAAACCAGGGCGAGCAGCACTAGCGTAACCAGGACCATCGGCGGATCGACGCCGAGCAAAATGGCTAGGAACGGGTCCCAGGACAGGTCGGCCAGACTGATTATCTGAAAAAAAGCCAGGGCCCCCACACCGAACAGCGCCAATGCGATGAGCCATTTCTTCATGCCCGATACCGATCCAGCACGGCGGCGTACAGGGCTTCATGGCTGTCGGTGACCCGATCCCAGTTAAAGGTCTCCAGAGCCATCTTGCGGGCATTGCGACCAATGCTCTCGGCCAGCTCCGGCTCACGAAACAGCTTGAGCAAAGAGTCAGTGATGTGCGGTTCCGGGTTGTGGAAAGGCGTGATGACAATGTTCTCCCAGTCCTTGAGCAGCCCCTTGCCGTATGCATCAATGTCAAGCATGCCCATGACCGGCTTGCCGTAGAACATGGCTTCGATGTTTGCGTTCGCTAGGGAGTTTCTGCCCTGTGGATCGAGGTCGAACCACATGGAATGAACGTCACACGCCTCCATGAAGGCGGGGATCAGCCGATGGGGCTGCTTGCCGGTGAAAATCACCTGGTCATTGAGACCCAGCCTGTCCACCAGGTCCAGAGTCGGCTGGTAGTTCCGCGCTCCCACGATAAGCATCCGGGCGTGCGGCATCTGCCTCACGACATCCTTGAAACCGCGAAGCAGGGAAAGCCGGTTGCGCAAATGATGGAGATGTCCCACGGAGAGAAGCACCTTCTTGCCGACAAGGTCATACTTCTCACGAATCATCTCGACATCCGCAGGGTCCGCTTCGTCGGGCAGATCAACCGCCAGGGGAATAAGCGTGCCGTCATTTCTGCCGAAGCGGTTGGCCAGATAGCGCGTGCAGGAGTTATCGAGATCCACCAGGGCATCGGCGCGGCGCACCACGGCATACTTGAGCAGCGAGGCATCGGCCGCGCCCAGAATGGCGTTGTAGAGCGGCACGGGGTGACGGATAATGGAATGAATGGTCAGCACCAACGGCAATTTCATCAACCGAGACAGGATGACGCTGCTGAAGGCCATATCGAACATGTGATTATGCAGGTGCAGCAGCTGGCAGTTCTTGCGCTCCAGCACCTCGCGCATGAAGGAAATGTTCGAAGGCCACAGCGTTGCGCTGAGCCACGGGAAGTTGACGGCAATAGGCAGCCGGGGCAGCTTGAGGCAAGGAACCCGGTAGACGTCAACCCCGTCCATGACTTCATGCCTGGGCGAGTTTTTATCCAGATGGGCCGTAAAAACAGTCACATCCACACCGCGCTTGACCAGATTCCTGGCAAGCTTGGTGGAATGAATCGACGAACCTGTTGCTATAGGGGCGAACAGGTTCGTAAACATGGCAAGAGAACGAACTGGAGCACTCAAAACAAACTCACCAATAAATTAAGACAGTTGCTTGTATGCAGAAACAACGGCATCAATGACGGTTTCCACCTCGTCATCGGTCAGCCTGGCATACATGGGGATGGTGATGGTACGGTCGCCAATGGCCGCGGCCACCGGCAGCGGAAACGGCGAGCACTCGGGACGATCAGCATAGTACGACAACAGATGCACGGCACGGAAGTTCACCGCAACGCCGATCTCCTTGTTCTGCAACAAGGAAAGCATGTCATCACGTCTGCCAGCCGGAGCCCATATCGTGAAGAGATGCCGCGCGTGTTTGGTGTTCTTCAGCACGGCGGGAAACTCTATGCCCGCCGCGGAAAAGGCCGCCTCATAGCGCTGGCAGATGCTCTCCTTGCGCTGCAACCGCTCCTCGATGAGCTCAAGCTGATGCAAAAGCAACGCAGCCTGAATATCGGACATGTTGGCCTTCCAGCCCAGCTCGATCATGTCCCAATGCTGGTACTTGGCGGTATAGCGGTCGGCCGCAGATTTCGACATGCCATGCAGACGGAGGATTTGCAGCTTCCCCGCCAGATCTTCGTCATTGGTGACGATGGCGCCGCCTTCACCCGAAGTGATGTTCTTGGTGGCGTAAAAGCTGAAGCAGGCGGCGGTGGAGAGCTGACCGGGAACATATCCGTCCCGACGGCCTTCAATGCAATGGGCACAATCTTCTATGATTGCAAGACCATGTGCGTCTGCAATTCCTTTGAGCGCCTGCATGTCCACCATCTGGCCGTACAGATGAACAGGGATCACC
>CAMYLL010000245.1 GCA_947259235.1 uncultured Pseudodesulfovibrio sp.
GGCATGCTCGACGACATTCTCAGGAAGAGCGAAGAAACCATTGAGGACATGACCGAATCGGGAGAAGTCTACGCCGACCCGGCCGACAGGGCCACGGCTGAATCCGACCGGGCCTTCACCCTCCGTCTGCGCGATCGCGAGCGCAAACTGATCAAGAAGATCCAGAAAGCCATCAATCGCATTGAAGACGGTGACTTCGGCATGTGCCAGGAGTGCGGCGACGAGATTTCCATCGCACGCCTCAAGGCACGCCCCATGACCACGCTCTGCATCAACTGCAAGAGCAAACAGGAAGAGGATGAGGCTGTTCGCGGCGACTAGCCGCCCACCTGTCCCCCTATCGCCCCGGTGACGCCATGGAAGCCAACTTCTTCCGCTTCCTTGCCGCCGAGCTGGGTCACATGCTCGTTGGCCGCCGCATCGACAAGGTGTTCGGCCCGGCCCCCGGCGTTTGGACACTGACCATCCAGAGCACGGGAACTTCCCTGCATGTACTTTTCCGCCCAGCCAAAACGGCTGGCCACCTATTCTTGTCCTCAGTCAAGCCGGCCAACCCGAAAGACGCACCGGCCATGGCCATGTGGTTCCGCAAACGCCTGCGCAATCGCAAGATCATCGGCTGGGTCATGGACTGGCCGAACCTCCGCCTCGCGCTGGAGCTGACCCCGCGCAACGATCCGCCCGGCGGCAGATACCTGATCCTCGACGTGCGAGAGGGCATGCGCCTTGCGGACGAGCTCGACCCCGGATTCGACACGCAGCCTGATTGGCCCGCCCTTGAGGACGCTCTGCACGACCCCGACATCTGGCGCGAATACCCGCACATATCCCCGCCCCTGCGCAGGGCGCTGGCCGAATTGGACGAAAAGGCGGCACACCGGCTCTACATCGAAGTCGCCAGCGCCACCTCGAACACGTTCCATATTTCCGGCGGCGACCAGTCCCCGCAGCCGCCTCTGGCCTGGAAATCCGACCCTGACGACGAATCGTTTGACTCGGCCATGGACGCAGCCAGCGCTTTTGGCCAGCGCACCCTTTTCCCTCGCATGGAAATGGAGGAGGATCGCCCGGAACAGACCCGCCTCAAGCGCGAACGCAAGAAACTCAAACGCAACCTGGCCCGCCTCGACGAGGAAGAGTCTCGACTTCGCGCCCTTGCCGACGAGAAAATCAAGGCCGAAGCCCTACAGGCCGAGCTTTACCGACTCAAGGAAAGCCATTCCCTTGAAACCGTTGACCTTGTCCATCCTGTCCACGGACCGGTGACTGTCCCGCTCAACCCGCACCTGACCCCGGTTGAGAACATGACCCTTTACTTCAAGCGCACGGCCAAGGCGGAGCGGGGCTTTCCGCACATTCGCAGGCGACGCAAAGAGTTGCTGGCCCAGCTCGAAAACCTTGAGGAAGGGACGCTCCCGAATCTTCATGCTCCGAAAAAGGGAAATACCGCCACGCATGGCGAGCCGATGTCGAACGACCCCGCGCCGCTGCCCCGGCGATACAAGGGGCTGGCCGTGACCCTGTTTCGGTCAAGCGATGGTTTCACCCTGGTGCGGGGTAAGAATAAACGGGCCAACCACGACATGCTCAGCCGCGCCGCCAGCCCCTTCGATTACTGGTTTCATGTTGCCGACGGTCCGAGCTCCCACATTATCCTCAAGCGGGACCACCCGGCCCAGGAAGTCCCGGAGCGCACGCTCGTGGAAGCCGCCATGCTCTGCGGCATCAAGAGCTACCGCAAGGATGACGGCAAGGCGGATGTCATGTACGCCCTGGTCAAAGACGTCCGCAAGGTCAAGGGATTCGCCCACGGACAGGTTGCCGTAGACAAAAAGCTCGGAACCCTGCGCGTGGATCTCGATCCATCCATCGAATCCACCCTCGCCTGAACGCTCCCGCATACGTCCCGCGATAGCCTGGCTCATTACGTGATTTCAGCCTTGAGTGCGGCATGGCCTCGTGCTATTTCAACACCCTGTTTTGAGCCGTGGCAAGACTCGCAAGGCTTTCATGCGCATGCCTTTCTCCCGGCAGTCATACTGACGTGAACCGATGCGACCACGTATCGCCAGAACAAGGAATACGACATGTTTTCAGCTGATGCGGTGATTTGCGGGGCCGGGATACTCGGCTTGACCATCGCCCGGGAACTGATCAGGACGGGCTACAAGGACATCATCATCTTCGACAAGGAAGACGGAACAGGCCGCCACGCCTCGGGCCGCAACAGCGGCGTGCTGCACGCCGGGATATACTACGATCCGGGAACCATGAAGGCCCGGATGTGCCTTGAAGGCAACCGTCGCATGCAGGAGTATTGTGAGGAGCGCTCCCTGCCTCTTTTCAAGTCGGGCAAAGTCATCGTTACGAGAAACGAGGACGAGCTGGTCACCCTTGATGAACTGAAGCGCCGGGCCGAGGCCAACGGGGCCACCGTGGAAATGCTCGATGAAAAGTCACTTGCCGAGCTTGAACCAAACGCCAGGACCACTGAACGCGCACTGTACTCCCCACTGACGGCAGTGGTCGATCCCAGGGCCATCCTCGAAACCATGCGCGACGAGCTGGAGCGCAGCGGCAAGGTCCGTTTCTTCTTCAACACCCGCTTCCTGGGCTCAGGACCGACCGACGCCGTGCGCACCACTCAGGGCGACATCGGCTACGGCTTGTTCATCAATGCGGCCGGGGCATACAGCGACAAGGTGGCCCAGAGCTTCGGCATAGCCGGGAACTACCGCCTCCTGCCCTTCAAAGGCATATACCGGAAGCTCAAAAAGCCTGCGGCAGACAAGATTCGCGGCAGCATCTATCCGGTTCCCAACATCAAGAACCCCTTTCTCGGGGTGCACTTCTCCCGCGGCGTCAGCGGCGACGTCTATGTCGGGCCCACTGCCATCCCCGCCTTCGGACGGGAGAACTACGGAATCCTGAAAGGCATCGACAGCGAGTTCGCGGCCATCCTCCTGCGCGACATGCATATGTTCATGGAAAACAAGAAATTCCGGGAAGTTGCCCTTGAAGAGCCACGCAAATACTTTTTCAAGCACTTTTTCGCAGACGCAGAAAAACTTGTACGGCACATAGCGCCGCATGACTTCATATCCTGCTCCAAGGTCGGCATCCGCCCCCAGCTCGTGGACATGGAGAAAAGCAGTCTCGTCATGGACTTTCTGGTGGAACGGCACGGCAATAGCGTGCACGTGCTCAACTCTATTTCCCCGGCCTTCACAAGCTCCATGCGCTTCGCCGAACTGGTGGTGGAAGAATACGTCCAAGGTTGGAAGCCCGCCTGAGCCTGACCAATGACGATTCTTGACTTGTCGTCCTGATACGCGCATAATCCAGGCCCCTAATCTCTATGCAAGAGGTAATCAAATGAACTTACCGAATCTCAAGTTCGGCGACCTGACTGCCAGGATACCCATCATCCAGGGCGGCATGGGAGTCGGAATTTCACTATCAGGCCTGGCGAGTGCCGTGGCCAACGAAGGCGGCGTCGGCGTCATCGCAACATCCATGATCGGGATGCGCGATCCACAGCGTGCCAAAGACCCCGAAGGCGCGGACCGGCGCGGACTGATTGAGGAAATCCGCAAGGCGAGGGGCAAGATGACCGACGGCCTGCTGGGCGTCAACATCATGTGCGCCCTGACAAACTACGGAGACATGGTCCGCACCTCCATCCGCGAGCATGTGGATGTCATCATCTCCGGCGCGGGGCTGCCCCTTGACCTGCCCGGTTACCTCCGCGAGGTCTCCCAGGAGCTGAAGGAAGACATGCGCACCAAGCTGGTGCCCATCGTCTCCTCCGGCCGCGCGGCTGGCATCCTGTGCCGCAAGTGGCTCAACAAATTCGACTACCTGCCCGACGGCTTCGTGGTCGAAGGCCCCAAGGCGGGCGGCCACCTGGGCTTCAAGGCCGAGCAGCTCGACGACCCGGACTACCAGCTTGAAAAGCTCCTCTCCGAAGTCATCGCGGCTGTGACCCCCTATCGCGAAAGCCATCACAAGGACATCCCGGTCATCGCCGCAGGCGGTGTCTACACCGGTGATGACATAGCCCGCTTCCTGGAACTCGGCGCGTCCGGCGTACAGATGGGTACCCGCTTCGTTGCCACCCACGAGTGCGACGCAGACGAGCGCTTCAAACGCGCCTACATCGACGCAAAACAGGAAGACGTGACCATCATCAAGAGTCCTGTGGGCATGCCCGGCCGCGCGCTCAAGAACAGCTTCCTTGACGCGGTCTCCTCTGGAATGAAGCACCCCAAGAAATGCGTCCACAAATGCCTGCACAGCTGCGCGGAGGACAAGTCCCCCTACTGCATCGCCCAGGCCCTGGTGAACGCCTAGAGGGGCAGGCTCAAGAGCGGCTTCGCCTTTGCCGGAGCGAACGCATACCTCGTGGATAAGATCGTCTCGGTCAAGGAGCTCATGAACTCCCTCAAGGACGAATTCGAACGCCACTGCAAGTAAAACGACATACGACCCACAAAAAAAGACCTCCGCATGCGGAGGTCTTTTTTTTGTGAAGCCTGTTCCGTCCCTATTCGAAACGGCGGGCAGTGATGACGGAGACAGGGTCCACCGG